>PIXS01000238.1 GCA_003096255.1 Candidatus Bathyarchaeum sp.
AGAAAGTTTCGTGGTTATGGGCGGACCATACCCAAGCATGATGGGCGCCCGCATTCTAACTAGGCACAGTGAAGTTGATGCGACTGTTGTGGGCGAGGCAGAACATACCTTTCTTGAGCTAGTTAAAAAGTTACAGACTGGACAAGACATAGGCGCTGTTGATGGACTGGTTTTCAGGCAAGAAAACACAATCAGAAGTAATCCGCCTCCTGCTCCGGTTAGTCCGCTGGATCAGATTCCTTTTCCTGCCAGAGAGGAACTGGAAATGCAGTTATACGGCGAGAATGCGGGCACCATATTCACGTCAAGAGGCTGTCCACAGCAGTGTATCTTCTGTAGCAGACCCGTTTTTGGGAGACGGTGGCGTGGTCACAGCCCCGGCTATGTTCTAAAAGAGATTGAGCACCTGATCGCAGAGTATGGAATACCCACTTTGAGTGTTCTTGACGACAACTTCACCGTTGACATGGACAGGGCAGAACGTATTCTTGACGGGATAATCGCAAAGAAGTGGAAACTGGACATCTATTTCTGGAATGGCATGCGAGCCGACCACACCACAAAAGCTCTGGTGACGAAACTGAAGCGGGCTGGATGCACGGCAATCAACTTTGGTGTCGAGTCGGTGGACTCTGATGTTATGTCGTTCATCAGAAAGGGTGTGAGCCTAGAGCAGATAGAGCGGGCTATACGTTTGACGCGGCAGGCTGGAATCCGAGCCAACGTTTTCTTGATGATTGGAAACGCCGGAGACACAGCAAAGTCTGCGGATAAGATAATCGAGTTTGTGGAGAAGCTGCATGTTGATGGCGTGCACTTGAGCATGGCAACGCCTCTTTTGGGAACAAGGTTTTGGGATTGGGCTGAAAAGAATGGGCGCTGGCTAAGCTATGACCACGAGGAGCTGCTTGATTGGCCAGTAGATGACACAGACGAAGTTTATCCTGTGTTTGAGACCCCAGATTTCACTGCCGAAGAAAGAGCAGAAGCCTACAGGAAGATCAGGAACGTTCTCAAGAGCAGGGGGATTCTCCTCTGATTGTCACCGAACAGATTATTAGGTATCAGAAACTGTTGTGGTGTCAATGAAGAGTCAACATTTGGCGACCATAGTTGCTTGTGTGATTGTAATAGTTGCATGTTCGGTTACGCTGGTTTTGTTGAGCAGCAGCCAAGTTGAATCTCTGCCCCGCAACTACACTGTTAATGTTGTTAGTGTGTATCCTCATGATGAGGCTGCTTTCACGCAGGGGCTAGTCTTCGAGGATGGCATATTGTATGAGGGAACAGGACGCTACGGTCAATCAGCATTACGTCGCGTAGAACTGGAGACCGGAACAGTGACACATGTTCATGATTTGCCTGACCAGTTCTTCGGCGAAGGCATCACAGTTTTCGGCGACACGATCATCCAATTGACTTGGCGGTCAGGAAAAGGCTTTGTTTATGACATAAACTCGTTTGAGCTGCTGCAGGAGTTCAGTTATCCCACGGAAGGCTGGGGAATCACGCATAACGGCAGTGCCCTGATAATGAGTGATGGCACAGCAACATTGTATTTTCTGGACCCAGAAACCTTCCAGACTGTTGGTCAGATTGAGGTGCATGACGAAGAGCCTGTTGATTCGCTTAATGAACTTGAATACATAGATGGAAGCGTCTACGCGAACATCTGGACAGAAGACAAAATCGCAATAATAGACCCACAGACAGGACAAGTCACGGCGTGGATAGACTTAACGGGCATCAACAGTTCAGAAAACCAAAACCCCGGCAGCATACTTAACGGAATCGCGTATGACCAGAACTTAGACAGGCTTTTTGTGACTGGCAAACTGTGGTCAAAACTTTATGAAATTGAGTTGGTTCCTGCAGAGTAGTGCCTGATGCGCATGTTGGCATGAATTTTACAGAAAACAGGAAAAACAAAAAAAGAAGATGAAAAGGGAAACTTGTTCCCTACTCTTCCAAGATTCTGTTTGCTTCTTCGCCGTACGCATCCATAACGTACGGGATTCCAGAGATTTTCGCTGCCTCTTCAGTTAACGCCATCAAGTCCTTGCGGCTGATTGTGGACAGCCGGAAGTTTCTGCTTCCAGCCATCAACTGCTGCAGTCCAACCCTGAACTTTTGGCAGTAGGTGTAGATTCCAACAGCACCCAAAGGTATTCCTTTGATGTCTGAACCAAATTTTTCTTCAAGCTCCGCGTAGGCAACAAAGATTTCGTTAATGTCACTGCCATACTGTGAAACCGACTTTGGCAAATTGTCCTCTTCTATCCACTGTCCTATGTTCTTTCCAACCATTCCCGGAATCATCAAGCCTCTTCCCATACACACTGCCCTAACGTAAGGACTGCCCATTGCAAGCGCCTTGAACACGCCATCCTCTGACGAGAAGCCGCCAGCCATAGCAAGGTCAGGAACCCGCATGCCTTTGCGTGAAAGCTTTTCGCAGAACCTGTATGTTAGAGATTGCAGGTAGAATGTTGGGATTCCCCACTCGTTCATCATTGGCCATGGACTCATTCCTGTGCCGCCAGGAGCGCCATCGATTGTGAGCAGGTCCAGTTTTGCTTCTGCACCATAGCGTAACGCCATAGCCAGTTCTAGGGCAGAGTATGCTCCAGTTTTCAGTGTGACCCTCTTGAATCCTAAGCTACGTAGACGGTCAACTTCTTCTAGGAATGCTTCTTTGGTTACAAAACCTAACCGTGAGTGGCGCTCAAACTCTTTGATTGCTCCTTCATTGAATGCTGCTTGATTTTCTTTTAGGGTCGGGTCAGGCGAAACAACGTATCCTCTTTTTTTGAGTTCAACAGCGCGCTTCAAGGTTGTAACTTTGATTTCTCCACCAATACATTTGGCGCCCTGTCCCCACTTCAACTCAATAGTGTCTAGGTTATGCTTTGATGACACGTACTCGGCTACCCCAAATCGGGTGTCTTCGACATTCATTTGTACGAGCAGTTCACCGTAGCCTTCATAGAACTTCTTGTAAATCTCTATTCGGCGATCCATCTCAGGCGATTTAACGATCTTTCCATCACTACCAAGCTCAAGTGCAGGGTCAATTCCGCAAACGTTCTCACCACAAACAAGCGTGATGCCCGAAATTGCGGCGCCTATCGCAAAGTGCTCCCAGTTCTTGCGGGCGATTTCCGTGGAACCCAATGCACCCGTGAATATGGGAACTCTCATCTTGACCTTTTTGTCCCATCCATACTGTGTTTCTGTGTCCACTTTAGGGAAAAGGGCTGTGTCAGGTTCTGCTTCTACTCCGTCGGGGAGGCCTTTTGCTCCACGTGCATAGCCTTGAATGTTCAGGTGGGAGTAGTCCACGGGATAGTTTTTGTCTGCTCCTGCTGTTATTTCTCCGAATGGCGCAGGGTAGAGTACCTCGCGACCTCTGAATGATGATAACCAGATTTCGCAACCGCCTTTGCATCCATCAATGCATCGTGAGCATATTCCCGACATGGGGACGACGCTCTTTGATCGATTGAATGTCCCGGTTGACTCGTCTGCGTTTGGTCTTCTCAAATTCATGCTTTTTCATCTCCAAGTTTTTGCCACATAACATAACGGTATACGGCAACCTTTCGCCATTTAGGGGAGGATACTTATAAGATTTTTCAATAAACGGTCGCTATTAGGGCAAAACATTCATTTTTTGTATCTTCAGAATTTGTGAATGTGAATGCTTATTCATGTGTTAGGCATATGTAGTACTTGCCATCATGAACAGAAACACCATCGCCACATTTACTGCACATGTATTTCTTTTCTTCCAAGTTTTCTGCATCCCCGCTTTATGACGCAGTTTTTGTTTCTGGGAATGCAGCCCGGGCAGTGAGATGTTTTGCCTTTTTTCTCGGGGATTCCTCGTGAGTATGCTAGGTAATTTTTGCAGATTCCGCAGTTCATTCCACATGGTGTTGAGTTTGGGCGTGAAGTGGCGTTCAGGCATAGAAAATTAACAAGTCGGCAGCACTTAACTATTTTACATACATAAAGAGAACAATAATGGGGGCACAAACATGACGCAAGATGAGAATTTGATTGCATATTGTGGTCTCTATTGTGGGGACTGTCACGGCTTTTCAGGAAAAATACCTGACCTTGCAAGAGACCTGCGCAAAGAGTTGCGGGCATCGAGATATGACAAGTTCGCTGGGTTCATTTCCACTTTTTCGTTTGGC
>PIXS01000239.1 GCA_003096255.1 Candidatus Bathyarchaeum sp.
CTGGAAACAAAAACGAAACTCTGGAAGAGCTCTTTCTGAAGTTGACAAACGAAGAGACTGAAGTTGCTGACAAGACCCGCATCTTGGGGGATGTTTTCCTAAAGAATGAAGCTCCTTGAAGCTTGGCACCTAAGTCGCCTTCCCTACAAGGAGGTGGTGTTCAGGTCTATAGCGGAAGAAAGAGGTCGCATGTGGTGGGGCGGCTTTGGCAGAGAACGCCTTGGCGGAGACGCACAAAACGACCATGAGTTAACCAAGAAGGCGTTGCGGATAGCCAAGTTCGACAAGTCGTTGGTGGCAGTATTCAATGTCTTGGCTGCGATTATGCCCTTTATGGCACAGTTTTTTGGTTCCCCAATCATTGGCTTAACAAGTGCCATCGCCTTGAGTTTAGCTGTCACCTTCGGCTTTACGGCACTTTATGCGATTCAGACTCTCACATCCTTTGTTAGCCCTGAATCCTCAGCCCTGTTGTCTACTTTGCCGCTGGAGCAACGTGACTTTTCCTTGATTACATTGTTCTCTTTTGTTAGGTCCGTGGACTACATGGTTGTGGGAGCAATAATCAGTCAAGTTGTCATGGTAGCCTACTACACTATGTCTCCCGTTGCTGTTTTGGTTATGTTTGGGGTTTCTGTGGTGAATTCGGTGCTTGCTGTTGCTGTTTCTCTTTGGTTCTCAAGAATGTTCACTCGCCATATGTCTCGTGGAGGACGCTCTAGAGGCACCACTGTTTTGCGTATGTTTTTCATTCTGATGTGGGGTTCACTGCTCATGGGCGTAAGCCTACTAATCAGTCTGCCATGGTACATTGTGCCTTCTCTAGAAATGATGCTTCTTAGCCCCAACCAGCTTTCAACAACGCTCTTTTGTTTCTTGCATCCATTCTCCGCTGGCGTAACAATCGCTAACATCACTCAACCTGTCACAGCAGGCTCCATGTCACTAATTGCAGCCGTTTCCATGATTGTCTACGTTGTGGTTGCTGGGGTTGCAGGAAAATGGATACTAACAACAGTGAAGCGCGTATCCCATGGAATCGACGTCAAGAGCTCGGCGGCGACTACAACCGATTTTTCCATCAAAACGCACAGACCATTGTTTGGTTACGTCCTAAAGGACTTTAAGATAGCCTCAAGAAATCCTGCAACTGCCTTCTTTTTTGCTCTTCCTGTTCTGGAGACTGTTATCGTGTCCTTTATGATCGCAAACTTTGAGGTTCTGCGAGCTTCTACACTCCTTGTTTCAACTTTCATGGGCGGAGTCTTTGTTTTGCTTATGCCTCTTGCCTTGTTGAGTGCAGAGGGAACAGGGCTGGAATACACCAAAACGTTGCCCATGAATGTTAACAGGATCATAACTTCCAAGACAATGATAGCCACGTTAACCTATGTTCCAGTGCCCCTTGTCTTGCTCGTGATGTCCTTCATAAAGCCCCTAACATCACCCCTCACATTGTTCATTCCATTCTTTGTCATACTGTCTGTAGCTTCAGCAAGCATCTTCGAGATTCAGCTGTTCCTGAGCTGCGTAACCAGTGGAAAAATCGCTGCCATAATCCATGACCTAAAAAAACTAGTCGTCGGCGTAGCAACACTGGCTATCCCCTTAGCCGCATACGCTGCAGTTTTCCTCTTTTCTTCAAATCATCTGTTCGCGATTTTAGTTATGGGCACAGTGTCTGCTTTAGAAGTTGCACTGGCTCTTCATCTGCTCAAACGCAACAAAAACCTGAACTAACTGTTTTCTGCAATCTACGAACTTAAATGCCTCACAACCTCATTATTTTTGGGAGCAACAGTGCCGAAATCAACCTGCTTGAAGGTTCCAAAAAAGTTGGGAGAACAAGCTATTCGTCTAGTTAGGGAGCTTAACCTCTTTAACTCAGAGTTGACTGTTCAGCAGCTCGAAGACAGCCTGTGCATACCCCTAATCACTGACCCCCCGCCTGTTGCCCTAAAGGAACTCGACAATGAACTGCAAGAATATGAGCTACTTGTTCACGACTTTGCTGAGCGAAAGAAACGCCATTTTACTCATCTTGATTTGCTTGCAGACAAACTGCCATCCGACCTGTTGGCTGCTGTTCCCCGAGCCATCGACTTCATAGGCGACATAGCAATAGTCGAAATTCCTCCAGAGCTTGCAGACTACAAACAGGCTATCGGAGAAACGTTGCTAAAAGCTCACAAGCAGACAACCACAGTTCTAGCCAAGTCAGGTGCAGTTGGAGGTGTTTACCGCATAAGAGAGTTCGAGGTCATAGCTGGACCAGACAAAACAGTCACAGTCCACCGTGAGTATGGCTGCGTGTATCATGTTGACGTGGCAAAAGCCTACTTCTCTCCACGACTCTCCAGTGAACACAACCGAGTTGCCTCACAAGTAAAAGCTGGAGAAACCGTTGTTGACCTTTTCGCTGGAGTTGGACCTTTTGCTATCCCAATCGCAAAAAACCAGAAAGATGTGCGGGTGTACGCGGTGGATGTGAACCCAGATGCAGTAGCTCTGCTGAAAAGAAACGTTGCAGTGAACCGCGCAGAAAAACAGGTTATTCCAGTTCTTGGCGACGCCAGAGAAGTAGTCAAAGAACAGCTGTTTGGGAAGGCTGATCGTGTCATTATGAACCTGCCCGAAACTGCCTACAAATTCGTGGATGTAGCATGCCAAGCCCTCAAAGGGAAGGGCGGCATTATGCATTATTATGGTTTCATGAAGGTTTCAGACCCTCTAGAAGCAGCTAAATCTCGGTTAACCGAAGCAGTAAGCCTGTGCAACCGAAAAGTAAAGAATATTTTGTTGGCGAAACCTGTCCGAGAAGTTGCCCCTTACACTTGGCAAGTGGTTGTGGACGCAGAAATTCAGTAGTTTTCCACAGCTAACGTGACTTTAACTGTTTGGTTTGGATTCTTCAGTTTTTCAACAAGCTCTCTTGAGAAGTCGATTGCAGCTTTGTCTGCCCTAATCGCCAATGTTCTGCCACACACGTAATCGCTCTTTCTCACCACCAAATCTGTGCGGTGGGTAAATTGTAGTTGTGGGCTTCCCTCTGCCCTGATTGTTTCCTTCAGTTCGTCTGCCTCAACCGTTACCGTTATTCGTGCTCCCTCTTTTCTTGCAGCTTCCTTGAATTCAGGAGGCAAATCCGCTGCTACTTTTGTTGATTTTACAGCTACTATGCAGTCGCCCTGCTTTGTGAGAGTCGCCTCTTTTGTGACCTCAAAAGTTGTTTTGTGGGTTGACAGCACATTCTTGTGCCCGCGTGCAGAAAAGACAACCGTTACAGAATCCGTGCCCGACAACCTGCTTTGCTTCTCCATTCAGTTACTGGGTTATTCTAGGACTTCTATGGAATCAACTTTTCCATCGCCGTCAAGATCAAATCCCTGAATTACAACCGCAAATTTTTCGTTGCCAAAATTTTTTAGTGCTTTTTTCCAGAATTTTGTGAGAGCCAGCACGCATGCTTTGGTTCCAATTGCTTTGTTGCCTGCGAGAACAATCACTTTTTTGTTTCTGTTCCATGGGTTTTCTATTCTGGCTATCAGTCCCATGTTATCGGCGGTGTAAACTTTCTGGGTTTTTTCTGAAACTAGCCCTCCCAAGAGGAAGCCGTGCTCAGAGGGCATCATGTTGAAGCGTATAGGCAAAAACTCGTTGACTTCTTGGGTGATCAGGTTTGTTCCAGGTCCACCCACTAGGATGAGGTTGTTGCTTTCCTCTTTCTCTGCTTTCACGTCAACATCCAGCTTAATCGGAAAATCTTCAGGCAAATCCACTAACTGCCCCAAAAAGAGTGTCAAGAATGCGGCGTAGTGTCCATCTCTGGCTTTAGCCTTGAAGGGTCCATGAGGGTCAGGGCTTCCCACAACAATTTTTCCATCAAAAGCGCAGTCTTCAATGAAAGGGCTCAGGAACTTTTTCATTTTCTCGTCTATGTTGGTGGCTGAGAACCCGTTTATCTTTTGGTAACCAAAAGGGAGTTCTATTCCCATGGCTGGAAAGGCGGCTTTGTAGTATTTTGCTACCGCTCCTTTCGTTTCTTCTTCCCTGACAACCTTTATTGCGCCAGCCTTCGCCAGTTTTCTGATGTGATAATAAACCTTCTGTTCGTGTAGTTGCAGTTTTCTGGCGACTTCCATGGGATACATTTCCTGTTCGCTAAGGAGTTGCAGAATTTTCCAGCTGAGTTTGTTCAAGACGGATTTGAGTTTTTCAGGGTCTTGGAAAATAGCTATGTCTTTAACCATTAGTTGCGTGTTTTCGCTGCAGAGCAACCGTTTCTTTTTCATACTTGTCATTTGCAACTCACTGTGTTATAAATATTTTTTTAGTGGTTGGCTGCTCCGGTGCCACGTGCCCGCGGCTTTTCCTGTTTTGCCCAATCTGTAGATTCTGGTGCAGTCGATGGTGTCTACGTTTTTCCCTTTTTTCTGTATGTGCCTTCAAGAGATTATTTTTTATTCGTTTGTGCTGTTTTTTGTTTTCGAAAATAAAACTCTGTTCTGAATGGGCTTTTATTGTGGCTTGAATAATGAACGACAAATACATAAAAGAATCTCATCCTTTTCGTTTATGATGTAATAAGAAATTGATTAACTTATGAATTCATGGATTTAATAACTGGGCGGCTTCACATGATTTGATTTACGGTTAATTTTATTAGTTGCATAGGACCTAGAAAAAAATGGAATGCTTGCCTTAACGCTTAATGAATCCTTTAGCCACATCCTTTTCCAGTTAGCCTTGGGTGGAATCGGCGGATTTTTGATAGGATATGCCCTAAGAAGAGTCCTAAAAGTTGCCTTGATTATCGGACTAGTTGTTTTTTTGTTAATAGTTTTGGCTTACGCAAACGTCATCGCTGTAGACTACAGTGGGCTATCCGAATCAGCATCAAGCATAGTTACTGCCATTAATCCGGCGCTAGACATGCTTACGCCTTTGTTTGCTCATATACCCTTTATAGCAAGTCTAATTTTCGGTCTGTTTCTTGGATTCGGAAGAGAATAACCTCTGTCCAAAAGTTTTGTGCCACTAGAGAAATTGGCTTTTCAGGTAAGCGGCTCTCTTCTGATATATTTCTGCATTTCTTGCCATATGGCTTTTACATCAGGCACCTTGCCCACTATCGGGTCCATCTTTTTGCTGTATGTTTCGATTCGTAGAACCCCTTTCCTTCGGAGCGTTCCTCTTTCGCCGTATTGCATTGTTCTGATGTCCTCGATTCTTTCTGCGATGATTCTGTCCCTTTTGACAAAAACTCCCCGTCGTCTATGAAGCAGTATTCTCGAATCAGTTATGTACAAGAAGAAGTTATCATTGAGGCTCTCGATTTTGCTGCTCTGAAATACTATGTTTTCTCCGGGTTGAAGGAAGTCTTTGAGCACCAAGCCGTTCTCCTTCATTTTTGTTGATTTTTTTGATTCATATTTCTTGTGGTGACGTGTTTTGGACATGTTTTTCTATAGTCCCCTATAATTGTAGTCATAACGGTACTTGTGAGGTACCTGTAGCGTACCTGTGACTGTTATAATTTTTTTTGTAATTCTAAAATGTGAATCCTAAAAATGTTTATACACGTTCCGTCCATTTTTACTACAGCCAGTACAAACGAATACAGTCAACCCTGTTAATTAGGCTGAAAAAAATGAGGAATAAATTATGTGTGGAATATTCGGATGCATTTTAAGAACAGGCAACGCTGCCTCAGCAATTCATAAAGGATTAAAGAAGCTTGAATATCGTGGCTACGACTCAGTCGGAATCGCAACCCTTCAAGGGAGTAGGCTGTTTGTAAAAAAGGATAGAGGAAAAATAGATAACGTTCATGCAATACATAACCTCGATGCTCTTCCTGGCAGACTAGGCATCGGACACACCAGATGGGCAACCCACGGCGCACCATACCAAGTTAACGCCCACCCCCACACAGACTGCGACAACAATATTGCCGTTGTTCATAACGGAATCATCGAAAACTTTGCAGAACTCAAAACTGAACTTGAAGAACGGGGACATACTTTCAAATCAAAAACTGACACAGAAGTCGTTGCCCACCTTGTTGAAGAAAAACTAAAGGCAGATTTGTCTCTTGTTGATGCTGTTCGCGAAACTGTGAAGCAGTTAGAAGGTTCTTACGCTCTTTCTGTCATTTCTGCTAAAGAACCTGACAAGATTATTTGTGCCCGAAAAGAGAGTCCTCTTGTTCTTGGAGTAGGCAAAGATAGCCTCTACGTTGCATCTGACATTCCAGCTTTTCTTTCTGAAACAAACAAGTCAGTTGTGGTTGAAGACGGAGAGATTGTCGTTTTGAATCATTCAGGATACAAAATCCTAAACATCGATAACTGGAAAGAAATCACCAGAGAACCTGAAACTATCGATTGGGCTCCAGAAATGGCTGAGAAGCAGGGCTACCCACACTTTATGCTGAAGGAGATTCATGAACAGCCTCTACGCCTAAGGAACACGCTCCGATTGCAGGACAAATACTTGGAGCTGATGACCACTTTCCTTGATCGGGCAGGAGAAGTTTTCTTAGTGGCATGCGGAACGTCCTACCATGCATGCTTGGCCGCCTCCTACATGTTCTCCAAACTGTCCTTCTTAGCAACCCATCCTGTCGTAGCCTCAGAGTTCGTTGAACAACACGGCAAATCAGTGAACATCGACAGCACCCTCCTTGTAGTCAGCCAGTCTGGAGAAACCGCCGACACCTTAGATGCTGTTGAAAGCGCTAGGCTACGCGCGGCTACTGTTCTGGGACTCACAAACATTGTCGGCTCCACCCTAACCCGCGTGGCTCGGGTCTATATCTGTCAACAGGCAGGTCCAGAGATAGGAGTTGCAGCTACGAAAACTTTCACTTGTCAGCTTTCTGTGCTTACTCAGCTTGCTATACGCCTTGCCAAGAAGAGGGGAAAGATTTCTCATGTGGAGATTGAGGAAATCGAGGAGAAGCTTGAGCAGATACCCGATATTGTTGAGTGCACTATCAAGAATCAGGAGGAGAAGGTGAAACGGTTAGCGAAGAAGTACAGTGGTAAGCAAGCCTTCTTCTTCTTGGGACGTGGATTAAGCTCGGCTGTAGCCCTTGAGGGTAGATTGAAGCTCATGGAAATCGCATATATCCCGTCATTAGCATATCCTGCAGGAGAAAGCAAGCACGGGCCTATCAGTTTGATTGAGCCAGGATTTCCTGTGGTCTTCGTTTGCCCAAACGATGGCACACGCAAGGCAATAATCAGTAACATCATGGAGATGAAGGCTCGCGGCGCCTCCATTATTGCAATAATCGAGAAGGGTGATGAGGAGATTAAAAAGTTGGCTGAAGATTACATCGAGATAGACACGGAATTGCCTGAAGTCCTATCTCCCATACCTTTTGTCACTCCACTGCAGCTCTTCGCCTACTACATGGCACTTGAATGCAAACGCGACCCAGACATGCCACGGAACTTGGCTAAATCCGTGACTGTGAAATAGAGGAACCGCTCAAAACGTCTGTGGATGGTGCTAATTTTTGAATGCTGTTGGTCTTTTTTCAGGTGGCAAGGACTCATTATACGCCGTACAACTCGTCGAAAAGCAAGGTCTCACAGTTGATCATCTGATAACTTTGCTTCCAACTCTTCCTTGGCCCTCTCCCCATGCAGAAAACATCGAAGCACTGAAAATATTGGCTGAATCCATGGGAAAACATCTGACAATTGTTGACTTCAAAAGAGAGGACGCCTTCATTGAAGCCCTCAAAAGCCTTGATGTTGATGCTTTGGTAGCAGGCGACATCAATGTGGAAGCCCATCTTGCTGGTCTCAAGGATGTTTGCAGTAAAACGGGTTTGGAGTTGCTTGAGCCAATCTATGGCAGAGATACATCTGAGCTTTTTCATGAAATCTTCGGCTTAGGATACAAGGCTTTGATTACGGGCGTAAACCTGAAGGATTTGGGGGAGGAGTGGCTGGGATTTGCCATCAGTAAAGAGACGAGCGCCGAGTTTCTGTCAAAGATTGGAGATGCTGACCCTTTGGGTGAAAACGGCGAATTTCACACTTTGGTTCTTGAGTGCCCTCTCTATGGGAAGTCCTTTAATGTGAAGTCTATGGAGAGGAAGTCTGCGAAGGGTATGGCATATCTTAGTGTATCGATTATGTAGGCTTTTCTTTGTTTTTTTGTTTTTTGCGTGTTTTTTTCGCAACCCTTATATACTATCGGGTTGGATTATCCATCCTAAAGGTGTATACTCAATGGAAAAAATTATCACATACATCGTGGCAATCATAGCAATTATCGCTTTAGCCGTAGCAAGTTACGGATTCGTCGCTTTTCAAGGACAAATATCTGACCTAGAAACCTCCAACACCGACCTAGAAGAATCCATGAGCGACATCCAAAGCACACTATCTGACATACAAGTCCAGATCGGCGAATACCAAGAAAACATCACCCAACTAGAAGAAGAACTAAGCGGATACAAAGAAATCACGCTGGTAGACGACC
>PIXS01000240.1 GCA_003096255.1 Candidatus Bathyarchaeum sp.
CAACGAAAAATACTTTGACTGGGTAGCGGTCCGAAAATACAGGTACCCTGAACCTAGTCATGGAAGCTGGGGAAACGAAAAGGAGGAGGCGCCGGCTGATGCTGAGGCTGGTTTTGAGGCAGGTGACACTTCAGAGTTCTGCGATACAGAAACTAGCAATGGTTCAATCACAGCTACGGATGCTGTTGCGCACCATGGCACTTACTCGTGCAAGTGTGACGTTAACGCGGACGGCAACGCTTACGCAGAAGGCTACTTTGACATACTTGAACAGGAGCCAGTTTACTGCCGAGGCTACTTCAGGTTCAATCAGCTTCCCGAAACAAACAGAGACTACACAATAATCTCCTTCGAAAACACGGATGGACCAACAACACTAGGCTATGTTCAGCTTATTAATGATGGTGGAACAAAAAAGTGGAAGATTAGGCGTACAACAGGTGGAGGCGCAGCATACTCGACATCAACATCAAACATTCCCGCAGTCAACACTTGGGTTTGTGTAGAGTTTGCTCACGGAGAAAACCTGGCCAAACTATGGGTAGACGGCGACGAGCTACTAACACACGCTGATGCAATAGACCAAAACATTGATAGAGTTCATGTTGGAGCCTGTAGCAGTGACATGGACGCAGACAACACCCTAGAAATCCACGTCGATTGCATAAGCGTTACCGACGAATATGTTGGCGTTGAAACAGACCTCGAAGTCACCAACCTGGCAGTCAACAAGGTAGCAACACTTGCGTCCGCCAAATCAAACAACATCATCTTAGAGTATGATTACGAGCATATAACGATTAGCGACTTGCATCTTCCAACAGAAGACATGCCATACAAAACATACACCGATTTAGACGAAGAATATGGTAATATCATATTCAAACATACGGGAGAAGCAGACCAAGACCACCAGTATCCTCCTTATGACAAGGGCAGATTTGGAAACTTTTATCTTGTTATGGTCCAAGACCCAGAAAATAACAGCATTTATCAACCAATAATCGCAACTGAGCGCGGCTTATGGGTTGAAAAGGACATTCAAACTTATGGTGTTGTGATGATTTCAACTGATCCAGTAAAAGCTGGTGGTGGCGGTGCTATCATGATAGGGCATGGCTTCACAGGTCCAACATGTCCACCCGAAATTCGGCTGTCCGAATCAGATTTAGTTAATCTTGTTTCTCACTCCGAGAACTTCGGTAATGCCTATTGGACTGGATACCCTACTAACAAAGATAACATTACCAATAATCCAGCGGACGACGAATTCAAAGCTCCAGACAACGAAAAGACGGCTTGGAAAATTGTGTGCGATGCTGACTGTAGTGGGGTGGTTTCAAGTCTCATACCTTTTACAGCTGGACCCGATTACACTTTAAGCGTGTGGCTTAAAGGCAATGCTGAATCTGAAGGTGAAGTGGTAAAAATTGGAATTGTTGGTTGGGTTGAAGAAGCCGTTACGCTGACAACATATTGGAAACGCCACAAGGTCTCATTTATTTCACCTGGCACGAGCCAACGATACCTCAGATTTTACAAGGAATCTTCTAGCGGCACATACTATGCTTGGGGTACACAACTGACGCAAAGCAACATTTATAGGAGTTACGTTCCAACTACGGATGGACCAAATGCACCTTTTGATACATTACATATCACTGATCGTTTTGGCTCAAATCCTGCTAATATGGACCTTGGTAACTTAACTGCTAATCAAATCAACGTAGATGAAATCAAAACCAAAGCTGAAGGAACCTATGTTTGGGATCTTGCTAACATGCCAAATCAGGGAACAAGTGGTTATGTTCTTATGGCCCAAGGCCCTGGCAATGCCCCTGTATGGGCATCTGTAGATGGCGGAGGTCCACATACCCACGTTGCTGATGACATTACCTCTGGAACCTTCGATTATGATGATGTTTCCTTCGCTAACCAGAATATGAATCAAAGCGACCACCCTACATTTGGTAGTGTGACTGGAACATCAACGGATGCAGGGCTGAAAGCGGGAAATCCGAACTATTTTGCGGTTGGTATTGATGGACCCGATGTTTTTGTTACTTCGTTTGGTGATTACCACCTACGACTATCTACAGCTCAAAACAACAAAAATGTTGTAATTGCGCCTCACGGAACGGGTGAACTTGACTGCAACTGTAATGTTGACGCAAACTCCTATGGCATAGGCGGCACGAATATTGTAACTGCAGGCAGAGTCTTACAGAATGTTACCATGGATGCGTCCCTTCTTACAGGCTCAATCACAGTAGACGGCGGCGACGTGAATGTCAATTCTAACCTCAGTGTGTCTGATGAATTGGATGTTACAGGGCTTGCGTCATTTGGAAACATCCAGTTGAGTGGTGAAGTTGCCTCAAATTTGGTTCCAAGTGGAACAAGTGGAACACGATATTTAGGGTCATCCTCAAAAGCATGGAACTTCTATCTTGCCTCCGGCTACATTGGCAGTGCTAGATTCACGGCATATTGTGTTCCAGATAACTCTGGCGTAAACTTAGGAACGGCTGCTGACCCATGGAACGAAGTCTTCGCTCAAACATACAAGTATCACACAACAGGCGCTCTCGTATACTTTGATTCCCTAGACGACTTGGGCATAATAAGAAATAGCAAATCTATGAAAGTAGTCGGCAACGACGGAATTGAAAGAGATATGGTTTCTCTGGAAGGCGGAATGGAATGCGTACTAGCTGATGGCAGCAACAAGTTTGCATCGGCAAGTAAAGTCAACGGTTTACTCTTCGGTGCCATAAAGCAACTCATCGCCAAAGTGGAAGCACTAGAAGCCGATATAAAAAAAATTCCTAGAGAAAAAACAACAACAAAACAGAAGGGAGCAGCATGAAAATGGTAACAACACAAACTTCACAGGTTTCGCCTGAGATTCAACAACAAATCAGTGTCTTGAATGCGCGCATCAGTAACGCTAACCTTGCATACGGTGATTTGCTCAAGGAGATGAACAACACTTTCACGGCGATGACTACACTGATTGGTGAACTGCAGAAAGAAAACGCTGAACTGAAATCTAAAGCAAAGGATGGTCAGAAGAAGGCTAAGACTGCGTAGGCTCTTTATCTGAGGCTGAGTAAGCCTCTTTTTTCCTTTTTTTGTAGTAAAAACTGTGTTTTTGGTCGAAAGTAATAAGAAGTTCTGTTTCCTTTTTAGTGGCTAGGTGATTAGGATGTCAGTAGCTAAAAGAAAGTTCTTTGGAGAATTGGGAACCCTCGTTGACAGAACAGTCATGGTCATCACAGTTAACGGAAATAAATATACAGGAACACTATCAGGCATAGACCCCGACAGCCTGAGCCTCTCACTAACTGACGCCAGAGACGAAAAAGGCAAACAAACACACAAAATATTCCTGAACGGCAGTACAGTCGCCGAAATCTTCACCATAGAAAAACCCTTCGACCTAAAGGCACTATCTGAACGCCTCGAAAAAGTCTTCCCAACAATGATCAAACTCTACGAAGCCAAAGGCTTCATCTGGGTCATGGAAAAAATCAAAGTAACAGACAAAGGCGTGGTAGAAGGTTCAGGACCAATAGCCGAACGAGCACAACGAGTCTACGACCTCTTCGCTAAAGAAGCAGCATCTAAATAAACCAGCGGAAATCCGCTTCCCGATCCTTTTTTTCTGCTGAAGAAGGAGAAACAACGCCGAAAGACTTGAGAATTTTTCCTGTTTCTTCTGCTGCACCGCTTAAACCCTTCATGTCCGTTTTCAGGTTTAGCATTTTGCGGAGAACATTCAGAACTTCTTGTGTTGCCACTACATCTGGGTACAAGCCTGCTGTTTCCGCTAAGAGGCAGAGTCCCTTCATGTTTCTTAGTTTGCATAATCCAACAAGAAGTCCTGCCACCCCGAAAATGTGTCCTTTCATGACTTTGGCGCCAAGGTCCAAAGCTTCTTTTAGGGCTTCTTTGTCTGAGGCTGTGCAGTATATGTCTGGTTTTTCGATTTTTTCTTCCTTTTTTAGTCCACCTATGGTCAGGACGTACTTGCATCCAAGTTGCTGACTTATGTCCAAGATTTTTCCGCAGAGTTCATACTGTCCAACCGTTGTGAGAGCCTGTGTGTTGCCGTACAGGATGATCAGGTCTCTTTCCCCACCCTTTCCTTTATGATAGTAGAGCTGGTTTGTTGGAAAGTATGTTCCGCCATCGCCTGTGGACATGGCAAGGTCCTGGAACGAGGAGGATTGTATTTCAGCAAATAGTTTTGCTTTCAGTTCTTGGATAAGATGTAATGCTGCGATGTTGGCGACGAATCCGATGCCTGGTAATCCCTCAATTAGCACGGGGTCATTTAGGACCGGTTTTTCGTATACTTGAATTTTGCATACCATATCCGTTAACCTTCAGCGAAACCAGCACAATTAAGAGACACCCTTTCGATATAAGTCGATTGTTCGAGAAAACGCCTAACATACTATTGAACATCTGACAGCTTCAAAGAAGTGTTGCATCATGGAACAAGAATGTGATTTAATCAAGGACAAATCTTCTGGCAACAGGGTTGTTCGTGGATTCTTTTTTGTTGCGGGCACTGTTTCTCTTGTGGTTGGAGCTGTCGGGATAGTTTTGCCTGTTTTGCCAACTACGCCCTTGTTGCTGCTTGCTTTTGCTTGTTACTGCAGAAGTTCTAAGCGGATGACTCGATGGATTTTGACTAACAAGTATTTTGGGGACTACATCAGAAGGTACATGGAAGGAAAAGGCATTCCCCTCAAAACAAAGATTCTTGCATTAACTATCCTGTGGACCACAATCTGTTTCTCGGCGTTTTTTATGGTTCACGATTGGCTGATAATTCAACTTGTATTGTTTGCTGTAGCAATCGGAGTAACAATACACCTGATCAGACTGCCAACTTACAGGGAACCCAAATATTAGCCGCGGCTTAATGAAATCAACAGCTGGGCACATAAGGAGAGCCAGGTTAGTTTTATTAACAAACTCGCCTAATACATGAATTGGATTAGAAATTGTTAGGTCTTACTGAACGTCAATTGCACTCTTTTGTCTTAGCGGTTCAGGGAGTGACAACAATTTTTTCTGCACTTTTCATAAGTGTATACCTTCTTGGATTACGTGACCTTCCAGAAACTGTTGTTTATCATGCTGAACCAACATTCAGAACTGCACTTTCAGTTTTTGGAGTTTTGTCCATTATCCTTATTGCCCTAGCACTCATTCTTTCTTTTGTTGTAGCTAAAAAAGAATAGTTGCAATTATTTGATAGCTCTTCTATCTCTTTTTGTGAAATAACAATGGAACCCCTATCAAGGGAAGTGATAGAACCCAAAGATCCATGTTATGCCCTAGAAACCAAGCATACCATGAGCTCCATTTTATGTCTGTTCCAAACAGTAACCACATTACATAAATTACGAAAAAATACGATCCAATGGCTGTAATAATTGCCCCAATCTTCCGCAAGTCGATTTCTTCGAAAGATGTAAGGGACATAGATTTTTTGCTGAAATAGGCTGTGTACACTGTCAAGATTAGTAATCCAATTGTAGTTAATCCAAAGCTTATCATGTGGTCTGGGTAAGCTGTAACATATTCAATTCCTTTTTCAGTTAACGCAGAGGTCCAGTTTCCTGTGTTATTGAGCCAAAACATGAGAATGTAACTTGTTGCTGCAATTAAGCTCCATCTTATAATTCCTTTTTCTGGTTTGTTTGGGTTCATGGCAAGAAATAGTTTGATTAAGACAATAGGGATTATTATCGATTCTATAATCACTGGAAAAAATGTTTCAATTATGGAACCTAAACCCCAACTTGAAGCGCCCATGTTAAGGGCAATAAACCAAAGTAAAACAGGGAAAAGTGACAAAAGATAAACAGTCTCCCCTAAAATAATCCATCTCACAGACATCAATACTTCAGATTTAGACAGTTCTCTTTTAACAAGAAAGAACGAGACAGTGATTGCTGCTATTAGTGCAGCCATTGTTCTAAATCCTAACCCGAACATTCCTGCCGTGTCAGTTAATGCTACCCAAAAAGTGAACTTGTAGATATTGAATCCGCCTTTGAGAAAATTGAAGCTGTTGAATAAGAACCAAACTACTGAGACAATGAATAAACCGAAAATCAGTGACCAATTAACTTTTCTTTCAGTAGTTAACGGCATGATATTAACATTAACTGGATAAAATATATTACACTTTTCATCGTCTTTGGACAAGGTCAGAAACGTCACTTTTCCATATGTATAAATATCTCACCGGACAGACAAGTTTCAAAACAACAGGTGTTGGCGGTTCCGAAGTGTCCTTTGAAATAACAAGCAGCGATTTGATGGCGCGAATAGGTAGATTAGAAACTAAAACTGGAACCGTAGAGACCCCCCTGCTTCTTCCCGTCATAAATCCTAACGTTCAAACGATTCCTCCAGAAAAGTTGGTGGAAAAGTTTGGTTGCCGAGCCCTAATTACCAACGCCTACATAATTTTGCGGAACTTCAAGGAAGTGGCAAGCGAGCAGGGATTACACAAGTTCCTGAACTTTGATGGCTCAATCATGACTGATTCGGGTGCCTATCAGCTTCTCATCTACAAGGGCGTAGAAACTAGCCCAAAGGAGATTGTGGAGTTCCAAGAAGCAATAGACACTGACATCGCCACTATACTTGACATACCCACAGGCTGGGGAGTCCCCAAAGAGTATGCCCGATACACTGTAAAAGAGACAATCAAACGCGCCAAAGCCTTAGGAAAGATGAAGAAACGGGACGACTTGGCATGGGTTGGTCCAGTTCAGGGCGGGCAATACCTTGACCTTGTTGCTAAGTCTGCAAAGGAGATGGGAAAACTGCCTTTCCAGATTCATGCTTTAGGCAGCCCGACTCCTGTGATGGAGCAGTACAAGTTTGACACTCTTGTTGACATGATTGTAACTGCTAAAATGAATCTGCCTCCTGACCGTCCTCTTCATCTTTTTGGTGCTGGTCACCCTTTCATGTTTGCGTTGGCAGTTGCCCTAGGATGCGACATATTCGATTCAGCTGCATATGCCCTCTTTGCCCGTGAAGACCGCTACCTAACAGAATCGGGCACCTCAAGACTAGAAGATATGCAGTATTTTCCATGCTCATGTCCTGTATGCAACAGAACAGACCCTAAAACTGTCAGAGAATTGCCAAAAGACGAACGCCTGAAACTGATTGCAGAACATAATCTGCATGTTAGTTTCTGCGAGTTGAAGACAATAAAGGAAGCTATA
>PIXS01000241.1 GCA_003096255.1 Candidatus Bathyarchaeum sp.
AAATACCACGTTGTCGTCTTTGTTGAAGTAGCCTTTCTTTATCAAGTCTATCAGCATCACCATTGCCTTGCCAGTGTATACGGGGTCGATGAAGATTCCCTCGGTTTTTGCCACTAGTTTTAGGGCTTCAGTCACGTCGTTGTTTAGGATTCCGTAGCCTTCTTTGATGTAATCGTCAAAAACTGTCACATCCTCGGGGGCTATGGACAAGTCAACATCAAAGAGTTCTGCTGCCTCATTAACCAGCCTAGACACAGTGTTTGATGCGTCAGTTTTGCTTGCGAAGACGCTTGCGCCCACAATCTTTGCAGTTACATCAAGGAGTTTGGCTCCAAAAATTAGTCCTGCTTGGGTTCCTCCTGTTCCGCATGCGCAGACTACAGCATCCAACTTTTCTCCAGTTTCTTTGAATTGGTTGACCAGTTCTTCCATGGCTAGGGCGTATCCAGGAACAGTGGAGGGCACAGAGGCGCCAGCAGGAATAACATAGGGACGGTGCCCTTTTGCTCTAAGTTCGGTTGCTAGTTTGTTCATGTATTCTTCAACATGGGGACCATACCCTTCTATAAAATGGATGTCTGCGGACAACAGCTTATCCAATAGCAAGTTCCCGTCAGCAACTTCAGGCTCTTTTCCCACCAGAACCAGCACAGGCTTCATTCCGAGGCGTCTTGCGGCAGAGGCAACCATGCAGGCACAGTTGGACTGGATTGCACCCACTGAAATCATCGTGTCTGCGCCTTTGTTTTTGGCGTCGGCAAAAAGGAACTCGAGTTTTCTTGCTTTGTTGCCTCCGTAGGCTAGGTCAGTCATGTCGTCCCGTTTGACGAATAGTCTCGGACCAGCCAGAGCCTTGGACAATCGTGGCATCTGTTGCAGGGGAGTTGGGAATCCTGCGAAGGATAGTTTCTGTTTGTGTAGTTTCTTTAAAACTGAGGAGTTGTTTGTCAATTGTTTCACTCTGCCCTTGTTATGTACTAATTATTCTGTGCTTACTTTAATCTGTAAGTTTCGGTAACACTTCGTCAAATATGTGGCTAATAGAAACAGAAAGTTTTAATAGAGTACCAAATGGTCACCGTTCAAGGAAGGGTTACACAATGGCAATAAAGTCGGTCCTAGATTTCGTGGGAAACACGCCCCTCATCCAACTAAACAGCTCAGAAGGCGTATTCAGCACCTTTGAAGCAAACCTGTACGCAAAAGTGGAATACGTGAACCCAAGCGGCAGCATCAAAGACCGAATCGCCAAATACATGATTGAACAAGCTGAAAAACGGGGCGACCTGAAACTTGGAGACACCATCGTTGAGGGCACAAGCGGCAACACAGGCATAGCCTTCAGCATGGCAGGGGCAGCAAAAGGATACAAAGTAGTCATAGTCATGTGCGAAACCATGACGGAAGAAAGACGCAACTTCATGCGAGCCTACGGCGCAACAGTCATATCAACTCCAGAATGCGACGGACTCAAAGGAGCAGTCACAAAAACCAAGGAGCTGGCACAGCAGCCAGGATGGTGGATGCCTGCCCAATTCGACAACTACGACAACGTGGAAGCCCACAGACTAATAATGGGCAAAGAAATCATTGAGCAGGTTCCAAACGGATGGGTTGACGCCTTCGTTGCTGGAGTAGGCACAGGAGGCACCCTCATGGGAGTCGCCAAAGCCCTAAAAGAAGTTAACCCAGACGTGAACATTGTGGCAGCTCAGCCAGCAGGCTCCCAAGAGCTTACGGGCGGAAAAGCAGGCAACCACAGAATAGACGGCATCGGAGACGGCTTCATCCCAAGCATCGTAGACCAATCCCTCATCAACGATGTGATAAACGTTAACGACGAAGACGCCGTAAGCTGGAGCCGACTCCTTGCAAGAGAAAAAGGACTCTTCGCAGGCATATCCTCAGGCGCCAACGTAGACGCCGCAGTTCAACTCGCAAGAAAAATGAATAAGGGACAAACTGTTGTCACAGTCCTGCCTGACAGCCAAGACCGATACGCAAGCCTAGGAATCTTCACAGACAAAAAAGCCGAAGAAATCCATGTGCCAAAAACTTTTGCACCCTAAACTTAGCTAATTTTTCGCCAAAAAAAGGGATTGGGGCTACAGCAAGCGTGAGTTTGAGCGTTCTTTAGGCTACATTCAAGTGTCAGATGCCAGTTACTGTTTAGTATGCAAGAGAAGTACCTAGTTTTCGCTGGGAGACCAAATGCGGGCAAAAGCAGCCTAATCAAGGAACTTTCAGGATTGAACATAGCAACGGGAAAGCGCCCCGGAACAACACGAAGCATCAAAAAATATCCAATAAATGACGGACTGGTTCTTGTGGATCTGCCTGGATTAGGCAAAATGATGGGCGTTTCTAAGGAGCATGAAGAAAGAGTTAACATAGAAATCGTCGAATTCTTGGAGTCCAACACCCAAAACATAGTGTTAGCTGTGGCTGTTTTGAACATATCCACGTTCTTGGAGGTAACATGGCGCTTGGAAAAGAAGGGATTCAAGTCAGTGGATGTAGAAATGGTGAAGTTTTTGGCGGATATCTTAGGCGAGTTCCCATTAGTGGTTGCCAACAAAACAGATAAAACAAACACAAAAGAGCTTGAGGCTAACCTTAACGAATTCATCAGCAGAATAAGCGACGGAAGCCCATCTGCAGTAGAAGGCAGCGTATTCACAACGAGTTTAAAGACAGGAAAAGGAGTGGGGGCTTTGAAGAGCGCCATCCACACAAGATTGCTGGCAAAGGGCTACAAAACACAATTCAAAATCCAGACTTGACAAAAACAGGCAGGATATCAGAAAATAAGGAAAAGAAAAGGGCAGTCTATAGCCGTTTGGTTTACTTCCAAATGTTTAGGGCTTCTTGCAATTCTTTGTGGGTTTTAGCATACTCTTTTAGGGGCATGCCTTGTAGGGTCGCGTCCACAGCCTGACGAAGAGCTATAGCTCCAGATACGGTTCCGTTGGGGTGTCCATGAATTCCTCCGCCAGCCTGAATCACAAAATCTTTCCCAAAGAAGCCCATCAAAGCAGGAACCAAACCAGGATACAAACCGCCAGACGCCACAGGCAAAACATCCTTTATGCCATACATATCAGCAGTTAGTGCTTCACAGCTCTCAGCAACCTCTTCCTTAGTGTCAGACATTTTTCCCACAACAGTACCTACATGAAGCTGATCCACACCAATGATTCGGGCAACCTTCGCGATGACCTTCATCGATATTCCATGCAAGGGATTCTTGGTGAAGGCTGCATGTCCGGCTCTATGGGCATGAATCACCAAACCAAAATCGTGCTCCCGCAACGT
>PIXS01000242.1 GCA_003096255.1 Candidatus Bathyarchaeum sp.
AAAGAAGAACCAGTCATAATAGAGGACACATTCGCAGAAATGTTCCCCATGTGGGCTGGCAGAATACTAATAACTGCTGCAAACGAAAAATGGGCAAAAATCGCAGCCAACACCGCAGCAGGATTTGCATCATCAATAATCATGTCACCTGCAGAAGCTTCACTAGAAGGCATGGTGCCCGCTAGCGAAACTCCAGATGGACGACCAGGAGCAATAATTCAAATTTACCACAGTTCACGCGGTGACCTCAAGAATCAGATGGCTACAAGGATTAGCCAATGTGTTATGACGTGCCCGACAACGGCAGTTTTTGATGCGTTACCTAAAGCAAAACGCAGAGTAAACATAGGAAGAAGCCTTCGCCTTTTCGGAGATGGCTTCCAGAAAAGTGACGAAGTTGCAGGACGCAAAGTCTGGCGCATTCCAGTGATGGAAGGCGAGTTTGTTATCGAAAACGACTTTGGAATAATGAAGGCAGTTGCAGGAGGTGCACTACTTCTTTTAGCAAAGGACTGGCAAACAGGCCTAAAAGCAGCCGAAGATGCGGTAGAAGCAATTAGCAAAGTTCGTGGAGCAATCATGCCTTTCCCTGGCAGAATTTGCAGGGCAGGTTCAAAAGTTGGCTCAATAAACTACAAGCTTCCTGCATCGACAAACCAGATGTATTGTCCAACCCTCAAGAAGCTAGTTCCAGACACAAAACTGCCAGAAGATGTTAACAGCGTTTTCGAGATTGTGATAAACACGCTAAACCTGAGAGTAATGAAAGCAGCATTCGAAGCCGGACTGAAATCAGCAATAGCAGCAGAGGGCATAGTTAAGATTACTGCGCCTAACTATGGCGGTAAGCTCGGCCCCTTCAAGGCTGAACTGAAAGAAGTTTTGAATCTAGAGTAATCCCATTTTTGGGTTTTATTCTACGATTTTTATGTATTCTGTGCCTTTGCCTTCAGCAGAACCGACAACAACTCGGTAATGCTGCTGGTTTTTTGTTTTTTCTGTTACTTTTTCGAGTTTGCCTTTGATTTGTATTGTTTCTCCGTTTTTAGCTAGGCTGTCATAAAGCCCTTCATAGGTAACTACTTCTGTTATGTCGGATATCTCTGGACCGGAAAGAAACTTTACGTCTTTGATTTTGTATGTAGCAGGAAGAAATAGGCTGTCAACGTTGTCTAAAACGACTGCTTGTATTATTACTTGACCCATTGGCGTGTAAGTATTGTCGCCGTAGTTTTCTGTGACTTCGTTTTCAAGTTTGACGGGATGAATTGAAACATACTTGTTTTCAAAAAAGCCGAGGTTCCACTTCCGCTCATACATCTTCAGGGCGTCTTGGGCGCTTAGGGGATACTGTTGGGTTTTTTTTATTGCCCAATCTTGTAGAGCTTCTCCTTGAAGATATGTCATTCCCGTTTCTGAACCTCTGTGCTCAGTTAAAGCGTTTCTAAGTGCCCAACTGTCATCCACACCATAAACTATTAAGTCAATGTCTGAAAAGGAAGGCTGATGAATGTCCAAAAGAAGCGAACCAGTAACGCCAAAAGAATCCAAAGATACACCGCTGATTTGAGCTAAAAAGTCTGTGAACCTGAGGAGTTTTTCTTGCAAGGAGTCCAGTTGTTTTGTTTGTCTTAGTTTTTCTAGCTTTTTTTCAGGCATAAAATGTGTGCGTATACATTTCTGAGGAACAGCAGTAATAGTAATGTTGTTTTCCATAGAATGAAACAGATAATGTGGATAGTTTTCTTCTATGAACTGAAAGGTTTTCAGCAGGTCGGGAATTGTGTATTTTTGTAGTATTCTCTTGAATTTGTGTTCTTTGTCTCCCCAAACTCCTGAATCTGAGGGCACATATTTGATGTAAGAAATAACCCGTTCGGGTGGATGAACTGATCCAATTACGCAAAAGTAGAATCCTTCAGGGGTTTGAACAAAATCGCGGTCTCTGAATCCTCGCATGGTTTCACTTTCTTGAAATCAGGTTATTATATGTTTAACCTCAAATGGCAAGTCCTCAGATGGCGGTTGCCGCTAGGTATGCAACTGTTATAGTTATTGCGTCGTATAATCCGTGCATCCACGCACAAGCGGTTGTGTTGTAGTCGGTTTTTTGCCAGACGTAACCCAGAAAAAGGCTAAGAACAGTAACTGGAATTATAGACCGTAGCGAGTTAAGGCCATGCAGTAGTCCAAACAGAACTGATGCAAAAACTAAACCTGCTGTTTTTCCGTACGAGTTTTCAAGACCTCGTTGAATGAAGCCTCGGAAGGCTAACTCTTCTGCGGGTCCAACCAGAAATATTGAGAGTCCCACAAGAAGCAGCAACTGAAACGTGTCCTGAGGTAGCAAAGCATACAAAAGCTCTTCTGCCATGGGATCAGGACCCAAAACAGCTTCTTCGACAACAGAGATACTGACCGCTACGAAGATTAGAAAAATTGCAGCGACAGTAACAGTTAGGATTGTTTTCAGGCTGGGTTTTTTTAGTCCAAGGTCGCGCAGAGTTGCATGTTTCTGTCTTGCAAAAAACAAGGTTACACCAAAGATTATTCCTTCAGTTATCGGCAGGGACAAGAGCGACGAGGGAAAGGTCAATTCCTGATAGTCAATTCCTAATCCAAGAATTACTGTTACAACCAGTATGCTTCCTACAAGAATTCCCACAAGCACTGCCACATAACACGCAACAGCTGCGGAAGCTTTCCAACTCGTCGGGCTTTCCATGGTTCTTCTTCTATTTAGTTTGTTTAGTTTTCTATTAACTCTTGAGGTAAACAAAAAATCAGAAAAAAACCTATTTTTCAACAATGTTCTGTTATTAGTATACTATTAGTCTTCTAATATAATTGTTGAATCTTGTAGTTTAGCCAATTTTAGGAACGTTTAAGGGTGAAAACGCGGCAAAAAGAAGCAACAAAAAGAAAATAACTACTGGCTTTGTGTTGAGGATGAACTGTATGGGCGTAAATGAGATGCTTCTTCGAGACGGCGACACCCTTCTGATGCAGGAAGGTTTCATATTCTACGTTTTTGGGTATGAACACCCAGACAACAGGCTTCTGTCTTTCTTAAAGTACATTCCTTCAGAGGTTGC
>PIXS01000243.1 GCA_003096255.1 Candidatus Bathyarchaeum sp.
CATAGAGATTACAGACATAACCAGAATCACAGAAACAAGCAGTGCCGAGATTATCGAAAACTGCCCTTTATTTGCTCGACTTTTTCGTTTCATGATCTAGTTACCTCCTTGTTGACCAAGTTGCAAAGTAACAAGCTTAGACGTTCCACTGGCACCAAATTCACTTCTGTAAACACTTGGATGATAATACATCAAAAGAGCCAACACAGCCATTCGTACATCAGGAGTTCTTGTTAGCCCAATCGCGGTAAGGGCACCGCGTCCAACACCACCTTCGATGTTTTTGTAAGTTGCAGCTGGAATATAATCTTCATTTGGAGATGCAGGTGGATTGAAAAGCTCAGTAGCAACTAACCCGTAATCACTCACAAGAATAGAGCGCTTAAGCGCACGGGATGATGTTTGATATTGATTTGGATAAATGCCATAATAGTTGCAAAGCTCTATTGCACTAGAAGACAAATAAACAACATTGACCGGATTCATGATATCAGGGGCACTGGAAGTTTGACCAGTTAAGCCTTCAAGAAAAGCGTCAAGACCTGCGGTTCCAACATTTTTCATACCATAAATGCCCCAAGCATGATCATCGTAACCATCAAATTCGATAGTGTTAGACACATAGTACAAGGGATATCCAACGATACTGACCCAAGTCCAGTTATATGCATTGACTCTTTGACCTAAGAAACGACAATACTGTGAATAATCCCCTGAATAAGTATCAGTTAACCCTGAAGGAATAGGAACAGATTCTCCAAAAGTGTTAATCACTATCGCATTTTGAATAGTTCCTCCAAATCCATTAGAATTGTCCAAAAGGGAATTAAACTGAGCAGTGCTGTTAACAAGAACAGTAGTAGCAAAATAAGGAGAAAGCAACTCATAAAATTCAGAAGCTAAACCTTGTCCAGTATAACCTGTAATCCACCAACCGTTTGAATCATTACAGTTCAAAATGTACAAAGTGATATTTTGTCCTGAACCGTCAGTAACCTTCTCGGGCTCTTTAGTAAATGTGACATCAGGTGAAGCAACAAGTAATGACGCTGCGTCGGAATCAGTTCCTATATCGGCATCAGAAATTGAGTTCGTTAAATTGTAAGAAACAAGTCCGTCAGAACTCTTTGAAATATTGAAAACCTTAAGGTTATAAACAATGTTAGGTGGAAGCGAAGCTGAAAGCGCTTTTTGCAAGTCAGCCCAATCACTTTCAGAAGAACTGAACACTGTTTCACTTAAAAGTCCTTGAGTATTCAAAGTGTCAAGCGTAGATTGAGATAACTCACGCAGATTTGTTCCGAAGGCCTGACGCGGCGTAGGTAAAACAGCAAACTGTGATGTGATAACAAAAGCACTCAACAAGATAAGAATCACAAACATTACTTCAACAGTTCTCATCAACGTCAATCACCACCTAATTCCCCAACTTCCATACAGCGACTTTCACCCGATACGAAATACCATCAATAGTAACCTGCCGAAGCTCAGTAGCAACAAAATCTGAGCCACCAGAACCAAGTCCACCATCAAAAGATGCAGAAACACCTAAAGTTCCAATCCCCCAAGGCAGGGCAACACTTCCAAGCCTGTTTGCCCACCGATAGGAAATGAATAGTATTCCAACCTCAGAAGTGGGAAGTTGTGTTGTTTCATAGTTTTTAGAACCATAATTGAGTTGCCCAGTTGAATTTTCAATCTCATATTGCTGCAACTGAAAGTCAGAGGTCAAAACAAAAAACGTTGCATTATAGGTTACATCAGGCACTGGAGTTTGGGTATACTCATGTACACCCCAACTGTGAGCAATTGTGATAATTCCTTCATCATAGTCCCGAATCAAAGGAACAACAAATTGTGGATATCCCGTAATATCATCCTGAGAATAATAACCCATGCCCGTAAGTCCATTAAGACGAACATAAGTCATGAACTGGTATGCATCACCGCTTTCGTCTACATCGTCAAATTCCAAAATTACAGAACCAGATGACTCGGTCTCATCAACACCAACGTAAGGGACAATTTTGGAAGTAGCTATTCCTGCCTGAACGTGCAAAAGATAATAGTTCAAAGAAGCCCCACTCAAAGGTAATCCTGAACCACTCACATACACCTCTAAAGCAAGATGACCATACCCATAACGCTTTGTTATCTGCACATCTAAAGTCGGAGTTACATCAAGACTGAAACCATACTCTCCAGTTATGCCCAACAACTCAGCAGCAGTAGTGTAATTAATACAATCACCCAAAGGGGTTAATATCGCATCACCAAAGCTCGCTGTAAGGTTATTATAGAATTCTCCAGATCCAGGAGGATATTCAAGTAATTGACTGGGACCATCAGCAGTATTAAGGCGCATCAAAGAGTAGGGACTAAGAGCATACCCCCCAACTGAGGGGTCTTGAAGACCAAAACCTAACACGTCTTGGTTTGTTGCACCCCAATCTGTTGGGCTTCCAGGTGAAAGACATATAGTGTTCATTATGTCGATTGTTTTTTGAGCGACTTGTGTGTTTGTTTCGTATGCAACGGCAGAACTGAACATTTGGTTGAAGCTCATCATGGCTAGTAGTAATGCGGCGATAAGAATTGTCAGTGAAATCATGTGGTCTATAGTTGCTCCTGCCATTTGATTAACCTCCAAAAGAAAATGTCAGTGTACCATCTGCTTTGTTCACTTCGAGGGTATTGGTAGAAGAAACACTCCTGAAACTGGATTCAGTCCAAGCAACATTTGGACCAAGCACAGCAACAGCATTGACAGTGTTATCTACGTCATCAAGAATTAAGGTAACAGTAAGAACTTTCGCGGCTCCAGGTTCACTGGGAGTACTAAGCGAACAAGTTGCAGTGTAAGGATAAGAAGAAACAGTCACAGGAAGGTCTAACACATGAGTAATATCGCCTCCCAAAATTTCATCCATATTTACTGTCAGGTACAATTGCTGGATAGTACTAGCCACATGGTTTGCAATTTCCTGCAAAGCAACATCTCTTTGTGAGTCCTGCCAGCTGTTAGTCATTGTACTAGCTACTAGCGGAAACACTATAACCTGAGTGAAAAGCAGAGGAACTAAGATGACGTACTCTATCGTAACGCTTACCATTCTATGAAAACTCCTCTACTTTTGTTAGGCTTAGTTAATTCCAAATGATACGGACACCTCGCTTAGATAAAACTCCAAAACAACATCATCGCCACCAGAGGGGGAGAGGTCTTCGAAGTCAAACGGGAAATTGAAGAAGTCTGAATTGAAATCGGAACCATCATCAAAACTAGCTGTGACAGTTAGGCTTTGAACATCAGGTATTGTATAGGCTTTTACTGATTGCCCAGACAAGGTGATAGTATCAGTTAACCTAGGAGATTCACCTGGACTAAGAACAGGAAGATACATCC
The DNA here is from genome assembly GCA_003096255.1 of Candidatus Bathyarchaeum sp. The sequence goes on from PIXS01000243.1 coordinate 3,407, forward strand.
GAATATAATGTGTTGTATCTGAAGGACCAGTCGTGATATTAGAATAAAGAACCCTAATTACAGGAACTACAACTACACGTATGTAACTACCGTCACTCATGGGAACTTGTTCTACAGCAAATACTCTTGCAACAGGAGCAGAAGTGCCACTCAAAGTTAGTGAATCGTTCTGGCTTGGAAAAATGTTTTCCCAGTAACCATCAGCAATAGTATAGCTCGAAGTGGGGAGATTAAACATTATAATTCCAGTTTCATTTGAAAACGTGTAATCCAAACCACTAGTTCCCACGTTAATAGTGTAGTTCACTGTTGCAGGGCGCATAACCACATTACCGTACTGGGTTGCATAATTTGTAGTCTCGGTACGTCCTTCAGTCCAAGCCACATCGTCAATTTGCAGTCCGATAGTTCGCATCAACTGTTTTGAGGAGTTAAAGTCGCCTTCTGCAACTCGGTCCCACAAAAAGTTGTTAGCAAAAACCAAGGTAACGCTCAGTATAGCAACCATTGCTCCAGTCATTATAACTGAAGATATTGCAGGGCTTATGCCCCTATTTTTTGAGCGTTTTTTATTAACTTTGAACAGCATTACGGTTTTCTCCTTTTTCCTCAAGTTGCAGTTTCAGGTGCTAACAGCAGTGGAACAACTTTTGAGGCAACGATAGCGATAAGGACCAGCAAAGCTGAGTGTTTAAATCCTGCAGCTAAGGACTCTTCGCTGATTTTTCCACAAACAAGCCCGATCAAGTAACAGTGGGTAATTACGGACACAGTGAAGATCAGTTGAAGGAATCCCGTGTCTGCAGAGGAGGCAGTAGTTTCTCCGCCCATTGCGATGGTGTTTGTAGTGAACAGAAGGGTCATTAGAGTTGTTGCTACAAGCAATATTGCCGCGAAGTAGGGCATAATCATGTATGGTCTTACACTCATCTTCTTTTCTTTCTCAATTTCTTGAGTCATGTTATTGAAACGGGCAAGTGACTCGATCATGGATATAGTTCCACCACCGACGTCAACTGCTTCCAAGAGCAAGAACATTACAATTTGGGACATCCAACTACGTGTCTTTTTCACGAAATCCATGATTACGTTTCTCATCGGAATACCCCAACCAATGTCAGAGGACATTTTCTGCAGTTCCTTAGTGAATGCACCGTAGTCTCGTTCCGACAGATTTGAAATACATGCTTCTGGAGAAAGCCCAGTCTTTCGGGTTTCGGTTAGGTCCCTAAGGAAGTTGGATATTCCCCGTTCCATGCTTGCTTTTCTACCAGCAATCTTTTGGTGCACAAGAGCAGGAGGAACAACAGACACAATCAAAGTGATTGCGACCGCGATTGGCAGGTCAACTAAACCATCCAGAGGCGTTGCAACCATACCAAAGACACCAGTGAGCAATAACAGAAGGGCAATAGCCACAGCAGATGAAATGGCGTAGACCTTGTAGGGCCTCATTTCGTTGAGCGGACTTTTTGGTTGCATGCCGTGGGCAAGATACAAGAACACTATGGATAACAGCGGAGTAAATACGTAAGTATACAAGATTACACTTGAGCCCATGTCCATTCCTGTACTGTATATAGATTCTACGCTGAACAGGATATAGAAACAAAGGGACATCAAAACCATTACAATGATAAATGATTCGAGCAGCATGCCCATTCGTTCGGCGGCTGCTTTGACACGCATGGAACCTGCTTTGAAGATTTCTTGGGCTTTTGTTTCTAGGAAGTGGATAACATCACCACCAATAATGACGGTGGAAGCGTATCCTGAAATGAAGTCTCGGAATATGTCTAATGGATTGTATTTTGCGGCGTTTTCCAGAGCACTAAGAGGGTCTACACCAAAAATTTCGACGTCTCTGATTAAGCCTCTGGCTTCTTTACGGGTTGCTGGCAATAATTCGACATCTGTAAGCCGCTTAAAACTCATGTAAGGCGGTATACCACCTGATGCCATGACTGTAACATATGTCGCTGCAAAGGGCATTTCCCGCTCTAGAGCACTAGATCTTTCACTGGCTCTTGAGCTGGGGGCAACCATAAACCCAATCATTACGTAGATGGGCATGGGTACTAGAAAGATTAAGAAAAGAATCCGTGTAAAGTATATCAAAACAAGTGCTACAACAGTAACAGGTATAGTTAGTGTAGCGATTAAAAGCATCAAAGAAATGTATGTTTCAGGATAAATTTTGATGCCTGCTTTCGTTAGGTGCTCTTTGAATTCGAACACACCACTTAGAAACTTTGGTGCGATTCCACCAAAAAGGCGGAAGGAGACGCCCTCAAGCGTTTTTAATAGGGGCATCTGGTAGAACCTCCTTTTCGTAGAACTCTTTCGGTTTGGCGTTGTATTCAGTGATTACCCCTGCAACATCTTTGTAACTTCTAATGTTACGTTGTCTCATCCATCGCAACACATTTTCTCGACGTTCAATCTCCTCAGACAGTTCATCCCAAGTCATACCTCTGCTTTCACAGATAGAATCTAGCATGATGCCGTTTTTGAGGTAATCTTCATGAATGTCACCTGCAGCTTTCCAAGTGAAAGTGTTTCGGTAATCTTCGTAGTCGGCAATTTCGTCAACAGAGAGCACTCGTCGGTATGCGGTCATCTCGCCAGTTTTTGATTGTGGCAAGTGAACCCGTCGAATGGAAACAACGATATTCATCAAGGGCATGTATGCGGGTGCAATGTCCATTGGTTTTTGGATTAAACGTTTGACTGCAGAGTCTATTGAGTCGGCGTGCATTGTAGCCATACCACCGTGACCAGTGGCTAACGCCTGGAACAAGGTGTAAGCTTCACTGCCTCGAATCTCTCCTACTACAATCAAGTCTGGGCGGTGCCGCATTGAAGTTTTTACCAGATCGAATAAGGTTACTTCTCCAGTTAGGTTCTCTCCTAGACCGTAACTTCTTCTCGCGATGAGTGAAACCCAGTTTTCGTGGGGCAGGTTCAGTTCAGCAGTTTCTTCAATGGTGATTACTTTGCTACCAGGTTTGAGTAAACAGGCTACAGCGTTTAGGAAAGTTGTTTTTCCTGAAGCTGTTCCACCTAATACCATCAAAGAGGCTCTGTTCTCTAGACAAGTCCAGAAATATGCAGCCATCTTTTCGGATAGGGTACCTAGGTTGATTAGGTCGATGATTGAGTATGGGTCGTCTCGGAATTTTCGGATGGTAAACGCTGTTCCGAAGGGTGTTACTTCTCGTCTGTAACAGACGGCGAGTCTGTGTTTTCCAGGCAAAGAAGCGTCTACAATTGGAAAGG
>PIXS01000244.1 GCA_003096255.1 Candidatus Bathyarchaeum sp.
AGGTAATCTGGTGGATGGATAACGGCGATTGCTTGTTTGCCGTAGAGAACTGATTTTTCTTTTTCTGGATTCTTGACTATGTGTTGTTTGGCGTTGTTTAGTTTGTCCAGAACTTGCTTTTCTGTTACTGCCTTTGGTTTTCTCTTGATTGGAAAAACAATCCTTCTGTATGGGCTATCGGCTCTATCTGCTCCCTGAGCATGAACTTCAGAAGAAGGACTAATTTCTGGGGTGGGCGGTTGGATGATTGATTCTAGCATGATTGCTGATGGAGCACGTGCATTCCTCCAGAGATTATCCAACATAGCCTTTACTTTGCTTACGTGTTCCAAATCATTGGTGTAGAACTGGGCTTTGAAGGGTGACGCTGCCTTCTGGCTTTCTTTTGCTGTCGATGGCGTCTTGAACTGGAAGAGAATTTTTCCATCCACAATAGTTGTTTCTATTTGGCTTGCAGCACTGTGTCTGACTTCACAGAATTTTGATAGCCGCATCGCAACTTCAAAGTTTTGAATAGTTATTGGAGCCATAATCTTAACAGAAATGCCTTGCTCTGCCCATTCTTTGAGCGGAGGCGTGCTCTGCCAGAAGTGTATAAGGTTTTTGGCAGAGGTCATCATCATAATGATTTCCTTTTCAGCGGTACGAAGAACTTTTTCATATTCTTTTTCTTCCGTTTTTGTGTCTGCGGTGATACTGGTGTGTGCTGTTAGTTTTCCTGTTTCAATCTCTGCAATTTTTGTTTGCACGTCGATCGAGTTATTCCACAACTCCTCAAAGACGGCTGTGAATGTTCGGACAAGAGTTTTGCAGTTTGTCCAGAGGCACACATCATTCTTTTTTGTCCTGTCCGTTTTTGGTGTTGTGAAGAATAAAATTTCTTCGTTGTCTCGTGTAACCATTCTTGGAAACATTCTTAAGCCTAGTCCAGGGTTTCTTGCCTTAAGATTGAAACCTGATTTGGGGGCGTTATCTATCAACGTCTTCAAAGCGTTTAGATTCTGTTCTGAAATTTCAGTCAGAAAACGGCATTTGATTTGGGATTTTAAAGGATGATTGAAGATAACATCGAAAATACCAAAACGGTCTCCAAGAATCAAGTCTGCGACAGTGGTGGCTACCGACAGTTGCTGTTTGGTGTCTTTGATAATTTCGGATATTTTTGAGTTAATCCTTCTGTTGCCCTTGATTACAACAAACTTTTCTAAAGGTGCGGTTTGACGTTTTTTGCTCAAGTATTCAAGCAGATCCTTTTTAGCTTCTTTGATAAAGGCAACTTCTTCTTGCTTAGTCCTAACGATCGAGTCTATGACCTTCTCGAAGGGCACTATTGTGAAGCGGGTTGGAACATCAAGTGTTGCTTCTACGAAGCCCTTGGCTTGAAGTCGTCGTAGAATTCGGAAAACCTGAGCCTTGTCTTTTCTAAGAAGCCTAGCGATTTCTGTGCCTTTGCTGACGTCATGTTTGGCAAGAAAAATGTAGACTTCAGTTTCTTTGTCAGTTAGACCTGAATTGCTAAGAACCTTCTTTATGGCTTCTTCGCTCAACTCAACTGGCTTCCTTTAGAAGTGGTGATAGACTTTGTCACTCAATCAAGTCTAAGTGTGCTATGCCTTAATTGATTTTTGATGATTGGAATGCAGCTTCAAATCAAATCGATAATATGGAGGTGAAAAAAGTGAAAAGAAAGACTATTTTGGTTCTTACTTTGGGATTGTTGACTTTGCTTTCAGCGTCATCCCTTACCGTAATAGCACACGCGTGGTTGTTCCAAAAACCTAAGTCAGAATATGTCGGCTATTCCTTGGAGCTCATAAACTATGAAGGCGCACTTACTCATGTTGATTCTAGTGGCGCTCCAAACCTCATATTTGAAGGCGTTTCTGGAGCGCTAGTAGAATGCACGGTCACAATAGCTGATACGGTGTATACTTATCCCGACGATTTCAACTACAACCACAGTTATCATTTGGAATTCAATGCGCTGACGGGCGAAGGCTTTGCTAGAAGCAAATCTGTTTTAACTTTTAACGGGCACAAATATCAAACAATTACGATTTGGGCAGTGTCTCGTGTTTCTGGTCTCAGAATGTATGCTAACGGAACATATGTTGCCCCTGAAGAAGTGAAATACGAAGGCAAGTTTGAATTAAGCGGTACCCAATCTAGCGGCATTCAAGGCAACTACATTGAAGGTTTCGGACTAGATGAAACACATCTTATACCCCCAACGTATACGCAGAATTACATAAAACAGATGGGATACATCAAAGGCTGGCCTCTCTAAAAAGCAAACAGCTTACACACATTGCCCCCCTTTTTCATTTTTTATCAACCAAAAAGGATGATTGCAGATTGAATAGAGAATGGATGCAAATAACCCTCGTTAAGCTTGGCTTCACAGAAACAGACACCCAAGTGTATAGCTTCCTTGCAACCGAAGGTCCACACAATGCAGGAGAAATGGCTGAAGTGCTGAACCTGCATAGGCAAAAACTCTATCGTAGCCTGAAAAAACTGCAGAACAAAGGCATCGTGAACGCTTCCTTTGATTATCCAGTTAAGTTTTCGGCAGTGGTCTTTGATAGGGTTCTGGATCTCTTGATAACCGTGAAGATGGAGCAGCAGCAAGCCCTACAGGAAAGTAAGCAAGAACTTCTTTCCACTTGGCGGTCTATCACTAAGAAAGACGGTTGGAAAAGTTAATTTGTTTATAGCTTTGTTTTCTTTTTTGGTTTTCGTTTAAGTTCGGTTCCGCAGACTTCGCAGTCTTTGGACTTGTAGTCTGATGGATATTTGCGGTAGCATGCGGGGCAGTATAGAATCCATTTGAAGCGAAACTTTATTCCAAAAGTCATCAACGACGTGAATTCGACACCGATTTTGTTGGCTACGTTCTGTATCGAATAATCGTCGGTGACAATTAATGGGGTTAAACCGTTGCCTTTCAGCTCCAAAGCTAATGCCAGAACCTGTAAATCTGCTTCGGAGAGGTAACGCATGTCCCCGACCTTTTTTGAGGCTTCCAGAATCTCTTGAAAAAAGGAATCTTTTGGCTTCAGAATCGATACCTTCCCATTCTCTATTGCAGCATTGAAACGCATCCACGGCATAGCGCCTGCAT
>PIXS01000245.1 GCA_003096255.1 Candidatus Bathyarchaeum sp.
CTTCTTTTTGAATCAAACGCAATCTCATCACGATCTGGCATATATTCTGATAGTGTACCAATCATGGAATTTGTTACTCCGTCAAAGAAGCAAACATTCACACCGTACCCTGAAGCAAAAAACTGATTGTTTACGACATCAACAATTATCCAATCTGGCAGCACTGAATAATTGCCATTCATGTACGGTATTGTTGTTACTGCCTGTTTTGTGGAACCATTTATGACGAGTATTTCGCCTTCGAACCCAACATACACGATGTTTGTTTCTTCATTGACTGCGATGCAAAGAGGCTCTTTATCATGTGTTATTGTGGAAACCACTTCTAGACTTGCCTGCGATGCAGAACAAACCCTGATTTGATTTACCACAAAAACCAACAAGCAACAAAGAATAAAAAATACTGCATGGTGACGGTATGCCATACTTCATCCTTGCGAACCAGTTTTTATAAACTTTTTGTAGCATTCATGCAATCAATAATGACCATTTTTGAACACATAAAATCCTTCTCACCAATTTCATCATTGATGCAACACAGTTAAGCTACGTCGCAGTTACTGTTAACAGTTCAAAGCCACACCACATGCGTCACAGGTGCAACCCATTAAATACAATCTCTGAGGTTGGTGCGCTGGTCGTAACCCGCTTTTTGTTTTTGACGGCATTTAGCTAAACGGGCTATTCGTGTCTCACGCTGATTTCAGAATACTTCGGCTATAGTATCCTAATCTGCCCGAGTTCATGTCTTATTTTCCGCTTCTTGCTGAAAATTTTTAGAAAAAAACTATTTTTCAATAATGTACCTCTATTAAGCTACAAATATGATTAATAATATGATTAGTTGGGCAAATTTGCTGAATTATTTAATGAAGTGGTTGGAGCGGCTTCAGAATATTGGATTAACACACATTTCGAGGACGATGATTCTTTTTAACTAAGCATGTAATCTCTTGTTTTCTCTTATTTATTGCACTTCATGTGAACTTCATACACAAAAAGAACAATAAATGTTTTAAAATGAAAAACCAACATACATGGCTTATTGGGACTTTGATATCAAAAGAGGCTGTAATAATTTATGAACTTGAAAAAGCAGCAAATCATAATTTTGGCGGTAGTTTTAGTTTTGGTTGTTTCTGTCGTCTCTGTCGCTTTGTTGTTAAATACAGAAAATGGTGGCGTTCCCAATGGAAATGGTGACGTTGTTGAGTCTGGCGAATGGGTAGATTTGTATGCCAATATTGCTTCTGTTGCCACTGATAACGAATTTGGATCTACTTCGGGTCTTTCTGATGTGTTTTTTGTAGATGAGAATGAAGGATGGGCTACCACCAGTGATGTTGCCGAAATCTATCACACAACAGATGGAGGAGAAACATGGGAAGTGCAAACAACCCAACTTCCCTGTAACGCAATTTGGATGCTAAACAAAAACGAAGGATACGCAGGAGGAAAAAGCGGATTTGTTTACCGAACAACAAACGGAGGACAAACATGGAACCTTCACGGAACAATATCTGCTACTTTAACTGACATCTCATTTTATGGTCAATCATCTACTGGCTTTGCATGCGGTTTGGATTCTGCATCAGCACAGATAAGCCCCAAAGGAGTCACTTTAACAGACAAGATTACTAATGGCGTTTTAAGTGGGGTTTCAGCTACAGCCTCAAACGAAGCAACGTTTTGTGGCGGAAGTCTATTACTACGATATAATGGTAGTGCCATGATAGGAGACCAATTCAGACCCTCGGGCGGGTATAACGCAATTTTTATGTTAAACAACGAACAAGGCTGGGCGGTAGGCGATAGTGGCATTATTATTCATACAACTGATGGAGTGAACTGGTTTGAGCAAACAAACCCTAAAACAAACACTCTCTTTGATGTAGAGTTTCTTAACGCAAATGAGGGCTGGGCTATAGGTACTGGAGGAACAATTATTCACACAACCAATGGAGGAACAACATGGACAGTTAAAGGCGATGGACAAACTACAAATTCACTTACAGGAGTATCCGCACCAACCCCAGGCTGCATATACATAAGCGGAAACAACGGAACATTCCTAAAATATGTTGCAGAAAACTAAACAATATTTTCAAACTTTTTTGGAGGATGAATGAATTTATGAAACTGAAAAAACAGCAAATCATGATTTTGGCGGTGGTTTTAGTTTTGGTTGTTTCTGTTGTCTCTGTTGCTTTGTTGTTGAATAATGAAAATGGTGAGGTTCCCAATGGAAATGGTGACGTTGTTGAGTCTGGCGAATGGATAGATTTGAGTGATAACATTGGTGCGGTTGCTTCGGATGGCGGAAATGGGGTTTCTGATTATATTGACGTGTTTTTCATCAATGACGATGAAGGATGGGTAGTTTCTAGCAGTGCCGCCGAAATTTATCATACAACTGATGGGGGTGAAAGTTGGGAGGCGCAGACAGTTCAGTTTACCTGTGGAGCCATCTGTATGATAAATGAAAATGAGGGATATGCAGGGGGGCTAAGCGGATTTATTTTTAAAACAACCGATGGCGGAACAAACTGGAATCTAATAGGAGCGGCATCCAACGTGGTTACTGATTTAGATTTTCCTACATCCACGCAAGGATACGCCTGTACAGATAGAGGCGCAGTGTTTGGCATAATCGATGAAGAAATAACTAACCTAGATTCTGGTTCAGCAGCACGTTTGGCTGGAATAACTGCGCCTTCAATAGACCACGTGTGGATATGTGGAAGCGGTACAATCAAATTCTATAATGGCTCAGCATGGGAATGGCAATCAGGTCCTGTTGGTTCATACAATGCAATCTTTTTCCTCAACAATAATGAAGGATGGGTGGTAGGAAATAGTGGATTAATAGGTGTTACAGATGATGGCGGAGCCGTCTGGAATAGCCCCTCGGTTGTTGTGACTTCTGAGAGCCTTTTTGACGTGTTTTTCATAGATTCAAAGCAAGGTTGGGTGGTGGGAAGTAGTGGAGCAATAGCCCAAACAACTGATGGTGGAGAAACATGGACATCACACAGAACCCAAGATACAACATCATTCTTTACATCCGTTTATTTTCCATCCTCACACTTTGGATATTTCTGTGGAAATGACGGAACACTACTAAAATATGTTGCAGAAAACTAATCAATTTACCTTGTTGTCACTTATTCCTTGACGTTGTCCAAATTGTAGGTTTTTTTACGAGTACCGAGCTTGCCGAGCGGATTGCAAAGCTAAAAACACTAACCGCCACAAGTTTACATTAAAGCCCTCGCTTTTGGCTCTACCCGAAGCCCCGTGACACCGAGGCAACTCAAGTAAAAAAACTGCACGTATTGACAACTTGTAGTGGCTGGTGTGCTGGTCGTAACCCGCCTTTTGTTTTTGACGGCATTTAGCTAAACGGGCTACCCGCGTCTCACGCTGATTTCAACGACGCCTATTTGCCCTTTCACCCTGCAGGACAGCCGTTTCACCGCC
>PIXS01000246.1 GCA_003096255.1 Candidatus Bathyarchaeum sp.
AATCTTCCAGCTGAGTTTGTTCAGAACGGATTTAAGTCTCTCAGGGTCATCGAAAACCGCTATGTCCTTAGCCCTTGACTGTGTTCTTTCGCTGCTGAGCAACAGCTTCTTTTTCATGTCTGCAATATTGGCTAACTTATGTTATAAGTATTTTTTTAATGGTTAACTGCTGTGCCCACCTTGATCACGTCGCTGATTTGGTGCAGTCATGGTCATCTACATCTTTTGCCTTGTTTGCTTAATCATCTTTAAACTTATTTTGTATCCTTTTTTGCTATTTTTTTGTCTCAGAACCAAAAACCCATCCTGAAGCACCTTTCACTATTGCTCAAATACTGAACAAAAAATCCATAACAGAATTCCATATCTCTCGTTTACAAACTAATAAGAAACCTATTAAATCATAAATTCACAGATCTATGCCCCAGTCCGCTTAACATGTTTTGATTAGCGGTTAATTTTATTAGAAGCCTGAACTGTAGAACAAATGAACAAATAGAATGACACTCCTGACACTAAACGAATCGCTTGCACCCGTCATCTTTCAGCTGTGCATAGGCGGAATCGGCGGATTCCTAATAGGCTACGCCCTAAGAAAATTCTTCAAACTCGCTTTGATCATCGGCGCGGTTGTCTTTGTTTTAATAATCTTAGCGTACACAAACGTGATTAACGTAGATTACGGCGGATTATCCGAAATTGCATCAAACTTCGTCAGCGCCATTGACCCTGCGCTAAACATGTTAACTCCACTCTTGGCTCACGTACCATTCATTGCCAGTCTTATCTTCGGCTTTTTTGTTGGCTTCAGAAGACAATAACTTCGTTGTTATGTGCTGTTGCCCTTTATGCTATAGGCGGATCATTGTTCGGTCTAAATGGCGGATCTTTTCTGATGTATTTTTGCATCTCTTGCCATATGGCTTTCACATCCGCCACCTTTCCCACTATCGGATCCATCTTTTTGCTGTAAGTGTCAATGCGCAAAATGCCCCTCTTCCGGAATGCCCCCCTTTCAACATACTGCATTGTCTGAATGTCTTCTAGTCTTTCTGCGATGATTCTGTCCTTTTTGAACAGTACTCCTCGTCGTCTATAGAGCAGTATTCGCTGGTCAGTTATGAAAAAGTAAAAATTGTCATTAAGGCTTTCAATTCTGTTGCTCTGGAATACTATTGTTTCTCCGGGGTAAAGGAAGTCTGTAAGAACCAATCTGCTCTCCGTCTTCTTGTTGAGTTTCTGTGTTCATATTTTTTTTGGTAAAAATCTACAGTTCGTTCTGTCTTATTAGGTAAGCTGGGCTTTTATAACAAAATTTTTAGTGGTCAATCTTCAGTAAGTCGCCATTATTTGAAGACCTTTAAAACTTCTTTTTTAATTCTAAAACAGTTTTCCTAAAAATGTTTATAGCAGTTCATGCTCAAATAGTCTAACACACAGAATTACGGTCTAATTACCGTAATCTAACAAAAAATGGGGAATAAATCATGTGTGGAATCTTTGGATGCATCCTACGAACAGGTGATGCCGCGTCGGCAATTCACGCAGGCCTAAAGAAGCTTGAGTATCGAGGCTACGACTCGGTTGGAATTGCGACACTTCAAGGCAACAAACTTTTTATCAAGAAAGATAGCGGAAAAATTGACAGCGTTCATGCAATACATAACCTTGACGCTCTTCCAGGCAGATTAGGGATTGGTCACACGCGATGGGCAACACACGGCGCACCCTACAAAGAGAATGCGCATCCGCATACAGACTGCAACAACCAAGTTGCCGTTGTTCACAATGGAATCATAGAAAATTTTGCGGAACTCAAAACTGAACTTGAGGAAGCTGGTCATGTTTTCAGGTCAAAAACTGACACAGAGGTTATTGCGCACCTTATTGAAGAAAAGTTGAAGGAGGGCTTGTCTCTTGTTGATTCGGTTCGTGAGACTGTGAAGCGGTTAGAAGGCTCTTACGCACTTGCTGTTATTTCTGTTAAGGAACCTAACAAGATTATTTGTGCCCGTAAAGAGAGCCCACTTGTTCTTGGAGTAGCAGACGACAGCCTCTACGTTGCATCTGACATTCCCGCTTTTCTCTCAAGGACAAACAAGTCTGTTATCGTTGAGGACGGAGAACTTGTTGTTTTAAATGATAATGGCTACGAAATCCGAACCGTCGCTGATTGGAAGCTGGTCACACGGGAACCTGAGGTAATAGATTGGGCGCCTGAGATGGCTGAAAAACAGGGTTATCCACACTTCATGCTAAAGGAGATTCATGAGCAGCCTTTGCGGTTAAGAGACACCCTCAGGTTACAGGACCAATACTTGGAGTTGATGACCACATTCCTTGACCGAGCAGGAGAAGTCTTCTTGGTTGCATGCGGAACATCATATCATGCATGCCTTGCAGCGTCGTACCTGTTCTCTAAGCTGTCTTTCTTGGCAACCCACCCTGTCATTGCCTCAGAGTTTGTTGATCAGCACGGAAAATCAGTGAACATCGACAGTCTCCTTCTGGTAGTCAGCCAATCCGGAGAAACAGCAGACACCTTAGACGCAGTTGAAAGCGCTAGGCTACGCGCAGCCACAATTCTGGGACTCACAAACGTTGTCGGCTCCACCCTAACTCGGGTTGCCAGAGTCTATATTGTTCAGCAGTCAGGTCCAGAAATTGGAGTTGCTGCCACGAAGACGTTTACTTCTCAGCTTTCTGTGCTTTCTCAGCTTGCCATAAGGCTTGCTAAGAAGAGGGGAAAGGTTTCTCATGTAGAAATTGAGGAGCTGGAAGAGAATCTTGAGCGGATACCTGACATTGTAGAAGCGATTATTTCAAAAGAAGAAGATAAAGTGAAGCAGTTAGCCAAAAAATACAGTGACCGTTGCTGCTTCTTTTTTTTGGGGCGTGGAATGGGTTCAGCCGTTGCTCATGAGGGCAAACTGAAGCTCATGGAGATTTCGTATATTCCTTCATTGGCTTATCCTGCAGGAGAAAGCAAGCATGGTCCTATCAGTTTGATTGAGGATGGTTTTCCTGTGGTTTTCGTATGCCCAAGAGATTCTACACACAAGAGCATCATCGGAAACATCATGGAAATGAAAGCCCGCGGCGCCTCCATAATTGCCATTATCGAGAAGGGCGATGAAGAGATAAAAAAGCTGGCTGACGACTACATAGAGATAGACACAACATTGCCGGAGGT
>PIXS01000247.1 GCA_003096255.1 Candidatus Bathyarchaeum sp.
GTATTCCGCAAACTCTTTCTCAAACGCTTTTGTTCGTGGTCCAGAAGCCACGATGCCTGACTCCAGAACCTCCTTCACGGCGGCTATTTCTTCGTTACCAAAACTCGGTTTTGCGATTGAAATCGTTCGTTTCAAGTCTTTCACGTCCCATTCTTAAATCTGGAATAGTCTTCCACGGCTATACTGTATGTTTCGTCACAGGAACTGCATCTCATCACAATACAGGTCTTATTCTTTCCTGTGACCTCAAGTTTCTTGCCGCATTTGCAGACGAACCCTCTTATTCTTGCGGGGTTTCCGTAAGCTAAAGAGTAGGCGGGTATGTCGTTTGTGACTACGCTGCCTGCGCCTATCAAAGCGTATTCTCCTATGGTAACGCCGCAGACGATTACTGTTCCAGCGGCAATTGAAGCTCCCTCTTTTACGTGGGTTGGCAGGATTTTCCAGTCTGTGCTGAAGCTTCTTGGGTAGAAATCGTTTGTGAAGGTGACGTGGGGACCAACAAAAACTTTGTCTTCGATTGTTACGCCTTCATAGACTGTTGCACGGTTTTCAAGCTTAACGTTGTTTCCAACTTTTACTCCTCTGCCCACATAAACGTAGTCGGCGAGAACACATTCTTTACCAATTTCAGCCTTTTCTCTAACGTGCACAAAATTCCAGACACGGGTACCATTTCCGATAACAGCTTCTTCGGCAACGACCGCGGTAGAGGCAACAGATACTTTGCTCACGAGACTCCCTCACTTCATACTGACTTAGCAAGTAAATAACAGTTTTTGGTTGGTCAAATTTTCTTGACTAACCAAGCAGGGGGTTTGGTCAAATTTTCTTGACAAAAACCCTTTTTTTTGTCAATACTCGCAGGCATTAGTGTTGAATACCGTAGGTGATTTAGAATTGAAGCAGGTATTGGTGCATCAAATCGATTTAATGAAGCTAGAAGGAAAAGGCGATTTCCTGTGTCCACACTGTGGGACAAAAATTTCGCCCAACGATGAAACAGAAGAAGCATATTCTATTCTAGAGCCAAAAGTCAGAAACAACATACTAGAAAGCCTACTGATTCAATGTAACAGCTGCAAAAACAAGCTTCTGCTCACCGGATTCGATGCCCTAGAAACAGACTAGAACACGCTGTTTCCACGGTTTTTGACCACACCTTTTATGGTGTTGCGGTAGCAATTGTTGGATGATAGCTGTCAGCAGGATATTCTATGTGCAGCAGGAGCAATAGTGCAGAGATTGTGGAGTGCCAGTATGAGGCTTCTTTTCTGTCAGGGTCTTGTTCCCAGCCGCCGTCAGCATTTTGGCTTGCTAGGACGCGGTTAACAAATGAGGGACTGACTCGTTCGCCCTGTCCAGCTATGTAGAGAAAGGCTGCGGCTTCGAGAGTGAGGTCGTCTACTATCAATGGGTTCCTGTTCACTAACACTGCTGTGGCACGGCATACTTTGTCAACGAAGCCGTTGGGCAGCGACGATTCGAAACCGTTTTCTTGAATCCAGATGCATGCCAGCAGCACATGGGTCAAATAGTATTCTCCTTTGTTCGCTGTGTCGTCAAGAAGTGCAAAGTAATCGTGGGGCAACCCATACCTGTCACAGTAGAGGGCACGAGAGATTATGATGTCGGTGGGAGCCAACACATCATCCAACACACTAGCCTGCATCGGATTATCATAAACTGAAATGCGCCTAAACACATTAAATATGGACCACTGGGTCTGCTGCTCAGCCAGCAGCTGGTCATAACGCGACAAGGAATCAGCGAACTCTTCGACTCCGAAGCGACGATATATCACATCGAGGAACAGCAGGCCGTAAGGTTCGTCTGTGTTCTCCAAGAAGTTGATTGCTTTTGCGATTGCAGTCTGCCTGTCGGGCGTGGGGGGTGCCAGTAGGGGTACTGCTAACAAGAGGCTGCATAAGGCGGTTATACATAAAGCCAGTATGAGGGCTCTGCTTTTAGTGAAATTCATAACTGTTTTCCACGCCTTTTCTTGTGAGTATACATTCAGAGTTCTGTTTTAACCAATCCTATTTTAGTATTAGGTAAATATACATTCTGTCTTCAAAGAAACAACAAGAATGTTTACTCCAAACAATTCTTTGATGCACATGCAGAAACTTGCAAAAACAAAAAAGGGGAATTCGGGGGGATGCAACAAGTTTGCCTGATTCAAGCCTGTTCTTTGGGGCTTTCTGGAACAGTTTCCCCGTCCTTCTTTTCCTGCTCTTCTTCCTTTTTCTTTCCTAAGATGAATAGAACAATTATGAGCACCAGCACTATGATAGCGAGTATCAGAAACCAGATAGAATTTGCACTCAGCATCGCCATAAAGGCCAAAAGAAACACTTCAGGTATATCCAAGGTGCTTTCAGTTTGCGTTAATGAAGAACCATCTTCTCTTGAAGCGGTTACTGGGATGGTCCTAGGACCTCCTTCTATGTAATTGTTCAGCCGAAAGTTGACATTAACTGATTCTCCCGAATTCAATGTTCCGTCAGTCAAGCTGAGGCTAGTGCCCTCTAAGGTGACAGCCCAGCCTTCTGTCTCTTCCATGACCATTACGTCGGCTAAGTCTTGGGGCAACGTGAAAGTGATGACTACTACGGGATTAGGATTGTTTGACGTGAAACTGTATGTGAAGTAGCCTCGAGTTGTTATGCTGCTGACGAGTTCAAGTAATGGACCTGCAAGGAAAAACAGCAACAACAGTATGATGAAGAGTATTATGAGCGGGATTGATGGTCTATGACGTCTTGCCATAACTACTGCAACTCCGAATGTAGAAAAACGTAGCTTCCCTATGATATTTAATACTTGTTCCCCACAGGCTATGTCCCCCTAAGCTTACAATTTGGCGAACAAAGAAAGCAAAACGCAGCAACTCAAGCAAGTGAAGCATGCACAACTTTATATTCGGTTGAAGTCAAAAAGTCGCTTGGCTGAGCTTTCTTGGAAAAAGAGAAACGCGTCTTGATACTCGCAGGTGGTGGAGGACACACTGGCTTCGCTTATGCACTAGCCCAGAGACTGGAAAACAGAGCATCAATGCGTTTTCTGATCCCAGAAGGAGACACATCAAGCCAAAAACGACTAAGCAAATTCGGCAAAGTAGACTACATCTTAAAGTCTCGTGGAGCCAAAACCCCAACAGGCGCCTTCACATACAATCTCGCAAAAGCATTAACGAATTCCATGAAGAAAGTCACGCGAGATTCGGACGTAGTTGTAAGCACAGGCAGCAACTTCTGTATTCCACCAGCAGTAGTTGCCTTTTTGAAAGGAATACTCCTAGTGAACCTTGAGGGAGAGGCACGTTTTATTGGGGCATCCAAAACAGCCCGAATTCTACAGCCCTTTTCAGCAATCACGGCTCTCCAGTGGCCTGAACAACAGAAATTTTTGAAAGGTACAGTGGTTGGTCCCATTTTCCCAAAACCTGAACATGAGCCTTCAGAGGGAGGCTACATTCTGGTGACGGGAGGAACACTAGGACACAAACGGCTCTTTGACATCCTAAACCAGAGCAACATAAAGAACGTGGTTTTGCAGACAGGAAAAGTCGACCCCAAACCCTACAAACAAAAGCATCCCGAATGGAAAATCATCAAATTCTCCTTAAACTTCAGTGAACTTGTTGCAGGTGCAGAAGTTGTCGTAACGCATCAGGGCTCAGTTCCGCTTGAAGCTGCAGCATACGAGAAGCCCTCAGTCATAGTGCCTGACCCAGAACTGAAACGTACTTTTCCAAAGGAAGACTCTGAGTTTTTTGCCAAAAAAGTAGGCGCCACAATCCTGTTAAATCCCACTTTGGAGAGTTTGATGGGGGCCATAGAAACGGCGAAGAACAATAGAATTCCAGTGTTGAAAGACGGCGCCAAAGTTTTGGCGGACATTATCTTGAACCTCTGAGAAATTAGCATCAAATCTAATGAACAGTTTTCATTCTATCTATGTTGCCGCGGCTTTGAAAATGGAAAACATTTAAATCCTGTGAAACATCGTTACCAAGTCTAGAGGCTTATATAATGTCAGAGAAGGTTTCACGTGGACTCACCTATGAATGCGTGAAATGCGGCGCAAGAGTCAGAACAGAAGAGCTTGAGCTGCGCGGCGGAGGAGTAAAATGCACCTTTTGTGGTTACCGCGTCCTCAAGAAGAAGAGACCACCAGTAGTGAAACGGGTCTCCACAGGATAACCGCATTTAATCAAGTTAGGCGAAAGCCGAAACACACATTTTTAGTTTGGGGGA
>PIXS01000248.1 GCA_003096255.1 Candidatus Bathyarchaeum sp.
GAACCGCAGGGACCTCCTCCAACCACAATGATATCAGGTTTCTGTTCCAACCTTAATCCTCTAGTTATAGTCTCAGTATACTATAATAGTAGAGAAGTTTTAAAAGATAGCATATATAAGAGGGCGTTGTATTATCCAACTTTCCTTGAGGTGTTGCTGTGAGCGAGAGAATGAACATCGTTATGCCCAAGTGTATGTCATGTAACCGAATTATCCCTCCAGGCGAAGACGCAACAAAAACTAACTGTCCAAGCTGCGGAGAGATACTCATCTGGCGATGCGCCAAATGCAGGCAATTCGGAAGAGCATACCGATGTCCAAAATGCGGATTTACTGGACCGTAGGAGCCATTTAGAGGACCTTTTTATTTGGTCTCCTAGTGTGCTCTGATTATTTTTCGTTTCCTAAATAGCATTACGTCTTGCAGTGTTAACTTCTATACTCAAACCACCCCAAAACTAAACAATTATTGAGTTGTCTAATGTTTTTGTGTTTTTTTAACGGAAACAGATAGTGCATATAATATTGTTCCCATGGTTAGAGTGTCTGCTAGAAGCACGTTGGAAGTATGTTCGGTTAAGTACAGGTCATAAAGGTTTACGTTAAATGGAGCAAATTTGACTATCAGCAAAAAAATTGCTGCAACATAATGAAGGATTCCTAATAACAAAATTTTCTCGCAATCATCTAAAGCCATATTTTCCACGCTATTCCCCCACATAGCTAATGGTTTGAAGCTCCTGTACAATTATGTGCGAGGTACTTGATTTAGGTACTGTCAGACAATTTCAGGATGAAACCGATATCGCTGGTTAGGCAATAACCTCGTTGTACTTCACCGTTGTTTTTGTAGCAGATTCCGTCATTCCAGCCTCTTCTACTCCTGCACTTATGACACATTATTTCTTCTTTTTCTGCTCATGATTCATTTTCCCCAACTCTTGTTATACCTCAAAGTTTGAAAACCCAAAAAAGAGTGCGTTGCGGGAACAGTCGGGAGATGCATCAACCTTAACTGGCAACTGTGGATTCACTGGACCACCGCTTGGGTTTAACATGTCAGGCAGCTCTGTTTTCGGCTAATGCCTGAACTTTGGACAAATAGGCAATCGGTTTTTGTTGTCTAGGACAGGTTTCAGTTTTCAGTGTTGGCTTATCATTTTTGTGAAAAAAAGCTGTCCTGTTATGTGGAATCAAGCAAAAAATGTCGGTTAGATGCGCTGTTTGTCAACACATTATTCCCTAGAACATGTATTATTGAATGTGTGTTTTTGGTGTTTTTTAGCAAGAAATTGTCTATGCGGAGAAAAAGCTTTTATTTCCAACGCCAGAAACTGGTTTGCGTGGTGTTTATTCAATGACTCTTGAAACAAACAAAACTTTGGGTGGCGTAGGCGCATTACTGATGGTGATTTCTCCATTCTCAGGTTTCGTTGCAGGCACATTTGGCAGCATATTAGGGCTCGTTGGGCTAATTCTTGTGCTTATTTCAATGAAGGGACTCGCTGACCACTACAACGAAGGCGGAATATTCAACAATACACTTTACGGTGTCATCTTAACTATAGTCGGCGGAGTAATTTTTGTAGCTGCTATTGTCTTGGGCGCAGTCGGTCTATTATCCGAGCTAAACCTCGATGTAGCTACTCTTAGCACAGACCCATCAGCTATTTCCGCTGTAGACTGGCAAGGAATAATAACCTTCAGCAACATATGGGATTATCTTGTAATCATCCTTGCAAGCTTGGTTATACTCTTCGTATTCGTTGTTATCGCAGCCATATTCTACAGAAAATCACTAAACTCACTTGCCCAAGAGACTGGCGTTGGACTCTTCGGCACTACCGGACTGATACTGCTAATCGGCGCTGTTTTAACAATAATCGTAATCGGGTTCCTGCTTCTCTGGGTAGCCATGATACTCCTTACCGTAGCGTTCTTCTCAATCAAGACCGAGTCTGCTCAGCCGCCTCCAGCAGCATAAAATCTGTTCACCCAAAAACTGCTACTGATGTAGCAAAAACAAACCACAAACCCTCTATTTTTTTATCCTGATTCAGTGGACTCTCTGTAAGACGCCGACACATAACCATGAGCTATTGCTCGTTTGGGGTAAATGTTTTTAAGAGATTCCTGTAATCTCTTCAATTTGCGGGTAGGTGGAGCCTCCCACCCGTTCCGCATTAAAAATCCCGGAGTGGGGAGGTAAAAATAGAACATGAAAACAAATGAAATAAGTTTAGCAATAGTATTTACGAGTCTGTACGCAGTTCTCGTCATTGTTTTAGCACCAATATCTTACGGTCCAATCCAATTACGTGTTGCAGATTGCCTGATTCCATTAGCTGCCCTGTTCGGCTGGCCAGTAATCGCCGGAGTATCAGTTGGCTGCTTCTTAGGCAACGCATACTTCTGGATGGGCCCTCAAGACGTCATCTTGGGAACAATCGCTAACCTAGTTGCGGCAACAATCATCTTTATGCTCAGAAAACGCCAATTCACGGCTTGTGTCTTAGGTTCTTTGCCAATCGGAGTCATCGTAGGCGGATACCTTTGGCTATTCTTTGGATTCGAGGCAGACCTGTTTGGATTACAGTTGCCAGTATGGGCTGCTATGATTGCAAGCATCACAATAAGCACCTTAATTGTGGTTGCGGGAATCGGCTATGTTATACTCAAGACGTTAAGCAGTTCTAGCATTGTCAGTGCCTTGAAGTCGCGTGGACTAAAAATCTACACCGAAGAGTAAAACTGTGTGCTGGCTTCGAAAACGAAACCTGCTAAACATTAGAGGATGGCTAGTTTCGGGACAGGATAGAATATATTCTGTTACTCCGAAAACATGGTGTGTGAGTGAAGATGGACTACGAAACAGTGTTCAAGTTAGCAGAACCATACCTGAAGAAAAACGATTTTGGAATGCCCCACACCAGAAGAGTCTTTGACCTAGCCACACAAAACTTCTTGGTTCCCAAAGAACTCGAAGAACTGGTTTTCTGCTCCATAATCATGCATGACATCGGCGGAAGCAGCATCGAAAAACAATACAAAGACGGACCAACAATAGCCACGTCTATTCTACAGAAACTGGGATACAACGAAAACTTTGTACAGGAAGTCTGCCAAATCGTACGCACACACCATGACCACCCCGACAATCCCTCTTTGGCTTTCAAGATTCTGTACGATTCAGACAAGCTGGTCATGTTTTCTGCTCAAGAATTTCCTTATTACAACCAAAAACCGGACTTCAACTGGAACGAAATCGTTGACCTAATCTATCATGAGCATGCCCGAGAGTTAGCCAAAAAACTTTTGCAGCAACGAAAAACAGAAAAAACAAACTAAACAGCAGACCGTTAATTTGGCGCATACACAAATTTTTTGAACCTATTGTACGGACATAAGTTATATGCGTTCCATATCAAAAGCCTAAAAGACTCGCTAGATGGGGGAAACAAAAAATTCACAAAAAAACGTTCCAA
>PIXS01000249.1 GCA_003096255.1 Candidatus Bathyarchaeum sp.
CGAATCCCCATTTTGGGGTTGATAGCTGAAACGGTTTTTAGAAGGTCCAAAGCTTCGTTGAAATCCATGTGCCATCTTGCCTTATGTAGGTCATGCAAGTTTAATTCATAAACTATTGTGAGTGCCCTCGTGACACAACAAATATTCAGTTTCCGAGTCGCATTCGTTTTCTGAAGATACCGTCTTTGGAGAGACTCCAGTGTTTTGTGGGCAAAAAGTGCGTTTTTGGAAAGACAAATAGGATACTATTGAGCAGTTTATATTGTGAGTTTTTATGACTATGTGGTTTTATGTGAAAACAGATGATAGCCCAAAAAGAGTAGGCGAACTAGTTTGTGATTTTAATGTTTTTGAAGATGAGCATCCTAAAGGCAAATACAGTTGGGTTATGGATGAGGGAAAAGGCGATGAAGAGTACTGGCAGATAAGAAGCAAATATGAAGGTCTCAAAGAGGAACTGACTAATGTGGCTATAGTTTACAGGGTTGGGGATGTGGTGGTTGTTGGTGAAGTGGAGAATAGTTTTGTTCCAAACCTTCTTGACCCACTGTTTAGGCAATATGGGTTCGATAGTATCAAATGGATAGTGTCTGATCCCAGAAAATAAAATGCTAAATGAAACCGCTGGTTTTTGAGGCAATTGACAGCGGATTCGGGTTGTTGAGAAAGGCTTTTAAGAACAAAACCAAGTATTTAGAACTCTTATCCATTAACGTACACTGAAGGATGTTCATATGAAAAAAGATGGCAAATACTTGTTCACTTCAGAATCTGTGGGCGAGGGACACCCCGACAAGGTTTCAGACCAAGTCTCAGACAGCATCTTGGATGCTATCTTATGCAATGACCCCAAAGCCAGAGTCGACGCGGAAACCCTTGTTATGCAGGGAACCGTTGTGGTTACTGGTCAAATCACAACAAAGACTTACGTAAACATACCCAAAATCGTCCGCAAAACACTCAAAGAAATTGGATTAGACAACGCCAAAGATGGCTTAGACTGGGAAACATGCGGCATTTTAGTTTCATTAACTGAACAATCACCCGACATTGCCATGGGTGTTGATGAAGATGGAAGTCATGAGCAGGGTGCTGGTGATCAGGGCATGGTTTTTGGATACGCAACCAACGAAACCAAAGAACTAATGCCATTGCCCATTATTCTAGCCCACAAACTTGTCAAACGCCTATCTGATTGCAGGAAAGAAAAGATTCTGCCGTACCTGCGCCCCGACTGCAAGTCCCAAGTCACAGTCGAATACGAAGATGGAAAACCCAAATGTGTACAAGCAGTAGTCATAGCCGCCCAAAACAACGGCGAAGTCAGCGATGAACAAATCTGCAAAGACATAGTTGAACAAGTAATCAAATTCGTCATACCCGCAGAGATGCTAACACCCCAAACAAAATACATCATAAACGGCACCGGACGATTCGTCTTAGGAGGAACCCTCGCAGACTCAGGCCTCACAGGAAGAAAAATCATCGTCGACACCTACGGCGGAGTAGGAAGCCACGGAGGCGGATGCTTTAGCGGAAAAGACCCCTCAAAAGTAGACCGCAGCGGATGCTACATGGCAAGATACATAGCCAAAAACATAGTAGCCGCCCAGTTAGCCGACCAATGCGAAATCCAAATTTCCTACGCCATCGGAGTTGCACAACCCGTCAGCGTCTTGGTGAACACCTTTGGAACAGGCAAAATCGACGACGAAGAAATCCTCGAACTTGTCCAAAAGAACTTTGATATGCGACCCAAAGCAATCATCGACCATCTACAACTACTCAGACCCATCTACAGAAAATCCGCAGTCTTTGGACACTTCGGAAGAACCGACGTCGAGTTCCCATGGGAACAAACCGACAAAGCCGAAATCCTAAAACAAGCCCTTAAAAAATAAGCACCAGAGACTTTCACGTCTCCATTCTTCTTTTATTAACAAATAACAAGCAGCCTTTTTTGAATTCTTAGCACTTGGTAGTTTGAAGGTTCGTTTATGGTTGTTGAGATTCGGGTGATTCGGGAGAAGGTAAAATGGGCGGTGAATCTGTTGTTGGTTTTTTGTGTCTTGTGCGTAGGAAT
Organism: Candidatus Bathyarchaeum sp.; assembly: GCA_003096255.1. Next base: position 2,084 of record PIXS01000249.1, read on the forward strand.
ACTATGATGCATATGGAAACTGCTGTTATTGCGGTGGCTGTTATGGCTATGAGGTAGAAGGGTATGATTATGGTGTTTCCGGTTTGGCTTGTTGTGCCTGCGTATTGGTCGTTGCCGTTCCAGCTTGCACGAATATCAAGGAGTCCTGAGGTTTTGGAGTTCCATGTGTAAGCAAAGCTTCCGTTTTTCTCAGATACCACGGTGCTAAGTATTTCCCATGAGCCGCCGTTAAAGCAGCAGTAGAGGGTTACTTCTTGGTTAGATATGTTTGGGGAGAGTTGTCCTTGGGCAGTTATGCTGTTGCCTTCAGTGGTGAAGGGGGGATTTATTTTTAGGTCTATGGTGGTTGGTTCGAGTTTTTCAAAGCTGGCAGAAACTTGTCCGGGGGCGACTTGTTCGGTTTCAGTTAAGGGCAGTATTCGCACTGAGATATCTTTTAGGTCGTTTGGGCATTCACCTACACGCCAACCTTGTTGCCAGTTTGGACAGGTGCATTCTGCAACATAGTAAGTGACATCCTTGTTTGTGAGGGAGTAAACTCGTGAACGTGCATCTTGGGGCACTTCTTCAAGGTGAACCCCTATGTTCATGTGTTGCTCAGACATATAATGCAAAAGCACAACATCCAAGCCGCCAGCAATCATAACCGAAGCAGCAATTATAGACAAAAGGTCACAATCACCCTTATTTCTCAGCATAACCTCAACAGCATAATACGCCTGCAAAGTTTCCTCGTATGGAATCTGGTGAACCAAGGTAAGAACACCATTTGCAAAATCTTCGTCATCAGGATAAATCTGCCTAAGACAATCAGCAACGGGTTGCAGAACATGAGGGGTTACAAATTTCGGAAAATCAGTATCAGATGAGGACCTGTGGCTAAGACTATGGTAGTAGTCGTTTAATGATACAGGAACCACCACGTTTAGGTTATGAGAGAAAGTTCCATCGGCATAATTAACTAACTGATAGGTCAGATGCGTGTCTTGCGCATAGCTCTGTGGAACAATACAAAAACAGAGCATCATAACAATTGCAACTGCAATTATGCCTTTGAAATATTTAGCGCGCATGCTTGTCCACATCTACAAAAATTGTTACTACATAGTACTTAATGGGAATTGTGAAAAATAAATCAATAACAAACATTCACTTTCCCGCCCGAATTTATGATAAAAGTTACTAGCGCATCAGAGGCTTTATCCAGACGCTCTTGAGGTTTTTCACAAGGCTTACCAGTCGTCGAAAAATGAAGCTCAAGGCGGGGCTCATTATCTTTACCTTGAGGATGCGACTTAATATACACCAAAGGATTCGCAGCCATTACCTCATCAATTAAAGGCGCCAAAACAGATTCCATAATTTGGCTAACAAAGACACTTTTTTGATAGAACACAACACCGCCTGCAGCTTCTCGCAGCAAAGGCGCAACATAAACATCAAATATTGCCTCCATCTCAGCAGGCACACCAGGCAAAGAAATCAAAACAACTCCATCAACATCTACGCGAACACCAGGCGCAGTTCCAATTGGATTAGCAATTGGAGTTGTTCCCTGAGGAATAGTTGCCATCTTTACACGAGGCGCAGAAAGCTCGCTTTCAGGGTGCACACTCAAGGAATATTTTGCACATTTTTCTTTAACCATACAAAGGGCTTCTTCATCAATTACCAAGCTTCGATCAAGAGCCATGGCAACACCACGCAAAGTCTTA
>PIXS01000250.1 GCA_003096255.1 Candidatus Bathyarchaeum sp.
CTCCTACACCCTTTACAGGCTCAAGAAGGGAGGGTTGGCTCCAGCGGGAATAATAAACAGGGACTGCGAAACTGTGGTCGCTGTAGGTGCAATAATCTCAGAGATACCCTGCGTTGACGAAATCGATATCTCGAAAATAAAAAATGGAGATATTGTTCGAATAGAGAATGGTGTTATCACAATTAAGGAGTGACTTGCAGAAAACCCAAGTTAGATAAAAACGAAACGAGGTGCAAAAAATGGGTAATAAGCCAACTGTTCTGAAGTTAGGAGGTTCCGTGATAACAGATAAGGAGAAGCCCTTGACTCCTAACTTGAAGGCAATTGAACGGTTGGCAGACGAAATTTCTCAAGCCAACATTTCATCCCTGATTCTAATTCATGGAGGAGGTTCTTTTGGTCACCCTTTTGCAGAACACTACAACCTAGGCGAGGGATATAATGGGCCGTCACAGATTCTGGGTTTTTCGCAAACCCATCTAGCAATGACTCTGCTGAACAGTTGGGTTATGGAGGCTCTAATAAGCCATAGCATTCCTGCAGTAGATGTTCATCCGTCCTCCTGTACGGTAACGAAGGCTGGTCGAATAACAAGCATGGAACTAAAACCCCTGAAAAAGATGCTTAAAATGGGTTTTGTGCCAGTTTTGTACGGCGACACAGTCATTGATTCCAAGCTGGGCTTCGCTATATTGTCTGGAGACCAACTTGTTTCTTCACTGGCAATAAAACTTGGCGCATGTCGCATTGTAATGGGTGCGGATGTTGACGGATTATACACGTCTGACCCCAAAACAGACCCTTCGGCACAGTTGATTGAGCGTGCGACCTTGGAAGAATTGAAAAGCATGGAACACAAGATTGAGGGGTCAAAGGCAACTGACGTGACAGGAGGCATGCTCGGGAAAATGCATGAAGTAACTCTTGCCATTGAGGATGGCATTGAAACGGTGATTGTGAATGCCACAAAATCTGGACGAGTCTACAAGGCTCTTACAGGAAAAAAGGTGATTGGAACCGTATTATCGAAAAAGATGGGTGAAACAGTTGGATGAATTGATTGGAGAAAGAAAGGCTGACCACATAGAAATCTGTCTAAAAGAAGATGTTCAAGCCAAAAAGGCGTCCACGGGATTCGGGGACGTTTCCCTTGTGCACAGAGCCTTGCCCGAAATTGAGCGCGAAAAAATTGACCTCTCCACAACAGTTTTTGGGTACAAGTTTTCTGCCCCAATTTTCGTGGGAGCCATGACAGGAGGCACCCCAGAAGCCAAAAAAATCAATGCTGCAATAGCTGAGGCAGTAGAGGAACTTAATCTTGGTATGGGCGTCGGAAGCCAACGAATAGCAATTGACAACCCAGAACTCGCGCACACCTTCAGCATAGTCAGGGAAAAGGCGCCAACAGCCTTCATTATAGCCAACATTGGAGGACCACAACTCGTCACCAAATACGGCATAAAAGAAGCAAAAACAGCAGTCGAGATGATTCAAGCCAACGCCTTGGCAATACACTTGAACCCCCTGCAGGAGGCTGTGCAGCCGGAAGGCGACACAAACTACTCCAACCTGCTCCAAAGTATTGGTGAAATCACTCAAGAGTTGGATGTTCCAGTTATTGTCAAGGAGACTGGGGCAGGAATAGCTGCAGAGGACGCAAAACTGCTTGAAGATGCTGGTGTTGCAGGAATTGACGTGGCTGGGGTTGGGGGCACAAGCTGGGCAGCCGTGGAATATTTCAGGGCTAAGGCGCGGCAAGATGTTTCCAGTCAAAAACTTGGAGAAACCTTCTGGGATTGGGGAATACCCACCGCAGCAAGCCTAGTAGAAGCGGTCAAGTCAACTAATCTGCCTGTGATAGCTTCGGGTGGAATAAGAAACGGCATAGATGTCGCGAAGGCTTTGGCTTTAGGCGCAAGTTTAGCTTCTGCTACTTTCCCGTTTCTGGAGCCTGCCACAAAAGGTTCGGAAGATGTTAAAAGGGCGCTTATGTCATTGGTTGGGGAAGTGAGAAATGCCATGTTCCTTGTAGGCGCGGACTCAATTCAGAAGCTGCAGACTGTTCCGGTTGTGTTAACTGGAAAAACTGCTGAGTGGCTAAAAATGCGAGGCTTCAAGCCTAAAGCTTATGCGAGGAAAAAAATGTGAGTGACCTGTCAACTAAGATAGCTGAATCAGCAAAGAAAGTGAACTGTTTCATTGAGCAAGTTGTTGACTCTGAAAGCGAACCCAAGGTTCTCTACAGAGCTGCCCGTCACATAATTGACGCTGGAGGAAAACGGCTCAGACCTTTTCTTGTGATGAAAAGCTGCAAAATGGTGGGCGGCAGAGAAGAGGATTCCCTTCCCACAGCATCGGCTCTGGAAATGCTTCACACCTTCACTCTTCTTCACGATGATATAATGGACCAAGACGAGAAAAGGCGGGGAGTCCCAAGTGTTCACACCAAATGGAGCGAGCCAATCGCCATAGTGGCTGGAGACCTCCTCTTTGCTAAGGTCTACGAGGCAATCACCAAATACACGGACACAAAAAGTGTGAAGGCTAAGCGGATACTGCAGGTGATGCAGGAAATCAGTGAAGCAACCGTAACCCTTTGTGAGGGACAAACAAGGGACATGTTGTTTGAGGACATGGAAACCGTTTCTGAGGCTGAATACTTCAAGATGATTGAAGGCAAAACCGCTGCCTTGTTTGAAACTTCTGCCCGATGCGGAGGACTGCTGGGGGGTGCAACGAAAATTCAGGTTAAGCGTCTTGGAGAGTTTGGGCGTTACGCTGGCATCGCCTTTCAGGTAATTGATGATGTTTTGGCTTTGACTGCGGATGAGAAGGTTCTGAAGAAGCCTGTTGGCAACGATATCCGTGAGGGAAAAAGAACCCTAATTGTTGTTCGTGCCCTTGAAAAGGCATCAAAGAGCCAGAGGCAGCAGATTCTTGAGACGTTAGGAAACAAGGATGCGTCCCCTGAGCAGATACGGGAAACCATCACGTTGATTGATTCTTTGGGGGCAATCAAATACGCCAAGAAGCTGGCAGACAAGTACCTCAAAAAAGCCAAAAAGGCGCTAAACAGGTTTCCTGCCTCAGAAGATAAAGAAGACCTCTTAAGCTTAGCAGACCTCATTTTTGCTAGGCAAAATTAAACCATAGTTAGTGGCGAACCTTGAATCCGAGCGAAGAAAAAGAAGCCAGAGAAGTAATCAGGAAAATTGTTCTTCTGAATGCCCTACGTTACGGCGGAAAAGCTTCGCCAAAACCTGTTTTCGGCAAACTTCTTGGCGAACATGCACAATTCAGGCAGAAAATAAAAGAAATTTCTCCAATTATCAACGAAGTCGTCCAAGAAATCAACACCCTAACGCTGGAGGAACAGAAAGCCATAGTTGAAGAGAAATGGCCTGAAACTCTAGTTGAAGAAAAAACAGAAGAAACAAAGCAGCTTCCGCCCTTGCCTAACGTCAAAAAATACAAGAAAATTGTTACGCGCTTTTCTCCGAATCCAGACTTTGTTCTTCATTTGGGTTCTGCTAGGGCAATAATCCTCAGCCACGACTACGCCAAAATGTATGACGGAAGCTTTCTTCTCCGCTTCGAAGACACCGACTCCAAGACCAAGAAGCCGAAACTGGAGTTCTATGATGCTGTTAGGGAAGACCTGAAGTGGCTGGGCTGTAGCTGGGACAAGGAATTCATACAAAGTGACAGGCTCCCCACCTACTATGAGCATGCAGAAGAACTCATCAAGCTGGGTGGCGCTTACGTTTGTACCTGTGAGCGGGAAGTTTTTCAGAAAAAGTCAAGAGCTAAGGAGGCCTGTCCTTGTCGAATGTTGTCTGCTGAGGAGAGTTTGGTTCGCTGGAACCGTATGTTGGATGGGACGTATGGTGAGGGCGAGGCTGTTGTTCGTGTTAAAACCGAGTTGGGGCATAAGAATCCTGCTGTTCGTGACTGGCCAGCATTGCGGATAATCGACTCAAAGAAGTATCCTCATCCTCGTGTTGGCAGCAAGTATCGTGTTTGGCCTCTTTACAATTTTTCTACGGGCGTTGACGATCATCTGATGGGCATAACTCACATCATAAGAGGCAAGGAGCATCTCACGAATCAGGCTAGGCAAGAATACATGTACAAACATTTTGGGTGGACCTATCCTGAAACCATCCACTACGGCAGACTAAAGATTACAGGCGCGTCATTGAGCAAGTCAGAAATCGTGAAGGGCATGGACAGCGGACTATACAAAAGCTGGGACGACCCGCGGCTAGCCACCTTAGCAGCCCTAAAGCGACGAGGGATAATGGCAGAAGCAATACACAGTCTAATAATTGATGTTGGTCCAAAGCCTCAGGATGTGGTTTTAGCTTGGAAAAACTTGTATGCCCACAACAGGAAGCTGATTGACCCAACTGCTAAACGTTACTTCTTCGTACACGACCCCGTGAAGCTTGTTGTAAGTGGTGTTCCTCACGAGTTTACGGCTCAGATTCCTTTACATCCTGACCATCCCAATATGGGTGTCCGCGAATTTGACGTCAAGCCCGTTGATGGAAAGGCAGTGTTCCTGATTTCAAGGGATGACTTAGGCATGATAGAGGGCAAAGGGGCTGTTCGTTTCATGGACCTCTTCAACTTCAAAGTAGAAAAAGTTGAGGAGACTGTGGTTCAAGCCAGTTTTCTGGGCGACTCCTATGAAGAGGCGAAGAAGCTTGGAGCTCCCTTGATTCACTGGATTTCCTTTGATGCTGGTGTGTCATGCGAGGTTGTGATGCCTGACGCTTCCGTATCTAAAGGCATTGCAGAAGATTCCTGCAGGAAGTTGACGCCTGGCGAGGTTATTCAGTTTCAGCGTTTCGGCTTTGTTCGAGTTGATTCCAATAATGAGAAGCTGATTGCATATTTTGCCCACCGTTAACGGTTGATGCTTCTGCTCAGTTTTTCAGAAAAAAGACTGTTTTCAACAATCCGCTGCTATTAGACTCCTAATAGACTAAATTCCATTGCTGTGCCAAAATTGAAATTTGATGTTGATTCTTTTGTCAAGAAAACTTGACTAAGTTGCCATTTGTTAGGTCAAGAAAATTTTACAAAAAATGTTTTATGAGTTGAATCATGGATATTGTTGTTAATTATCACCTAAGGCAGTATCAACTTTGAACAAAAAAATTACGGTGATTTTTACGGCGATTTGCATTGCTCTGATGCTAGGAGCAGCGATTTACACAAGTTCCCAAACTGGAGCTCATGACGCAAATCAAATCCCCACCGAACCAGCTTCGCCTGAAAACCAAACAGAGCCTGAAAGTGAAAACAACATAGAACCCCCTGAATTACCCCCCAATAATTCATCGTTCCTTCACCTGCCTGAACTAGAACCGCCTCCCTCAGCATCTCTTGGTATTGATGCCCTTGTTGTTCCCGATGACTATCCTACTATTCAACAGGCTGTGGACAGTGCTTCCGATGGTGACACAGTTTTTGTAAAAAATGGACAATACAATGAAACTGTTACTATCGATAAGTCCTTGTTGCTTCTGGGCGAAGACAAGCAGTCAACAATCATAGACGCAAACAGTGTGGGTCCAGACTTGCTGATACTGCATGACAACGTCAATGTCACAGGGTTTACGCTGACAAACACAATGATTCCATCAGAGGGGAACCCTTGGTTTCCAGATTTTGTTCCTCCAATACATCTTCCAGACATTCGAATAGTAAACGCCAGTCACTGCTACATATATAGAAACAAATTGATTGGCAGCACAATAGGGGTTTCCGTTGAAAACTCTTCACAAATTGTTGTAACTGAAAATGAGATTAGTCATAATACCAAGGGTGTAGAGCTATCTTTCTCCACAAATAGTTACATCACAAACAATGTTGTCTACGGAGGCACCACAGGAATCGTTATCGCCTCTTCAACCGCCAACACTATGGTCAACAACACAATCACAGATGCCCTTTCTGGCGTCTGGCTAAGCTCCGCGTCCGGTAACAATCTTAGAGACAACAAGTTATTGAACAATTTCTGTAGCTTTGCAGTCACTGGCAGCAATGTGGAGTCATTCGTAAATGATGTTGCCCCATCAAACACGATAGACGGCAAACCAATCTATTACTGGGTCAGTGAATCCAACAAAATTGTTCCATCCGACGCCGCCTGCATCATTCTAGTGAACTGCACAGACGTTACCGTCCAAGATTATGACCTACCGTTAAGCAGTCATGGAATAATATTAGCCAACACCAACAATTCACTCATAAAAAGCAACAAATTAGCCAGTATAAACCATTCTAAATCCGCGGATTTTGGAGAACAGGCGCTAAGCATTCTACTTTTCAAGTCTTTCAATAACGTTGTTGAACACAACCGTGCAAACATCAATCTCGACTACTCCTGCAACAACAGTGTGACGCAAAATACAGGACTTATCCGCCTTTATGAGTCAGACTTCAACAAAATCTTCAAAAACAGCATAACTAGCATCTCCTTCGTTAGTGGTGACAGATCTGGAATCGGTTTGGACAATTGTTCTGGGAATCAAATTAGAGAAAATACAATATCGGGGAATAGTCCGGGTGTTTTGCTTACCCAAGCTTCACATAACAACAGCGTAATAGGAAACAACATATGTGATAATCCTCAGGGAGGCATACACTTGATGGGCGACCCTCATGACTGGCCCCCCAGTGGAGACAAAGAATCGGCTCCTCGCTTCAATCTGATATTAAATAACACAATTACTGGAAACGGGAATGAAGGACTCTTGGATTCTGCATATTGTACTAGAATTGTTGGCAACAATCTGGAAAAGAATCGGGGTTGGGGCATATTGCTGGCTAACAGTGTTAATTGCAGCATAGTAGGTAACGTGATAGAAGGATTCTTTTTTGGAGGAGATGGTTTCGTTAACACGACTAACTGCATCATCGTTGGGAACAACATAACAGTGAACAGCCTGTATAGCCAGTATGGAGTTTGGTTTATGTCAGCGTATCCGGGGACGTTTTATCACAACAACTTCTTTGTTCTAATCAACGTAGACGGTGGAGTTAGCCACGTTTGGGACAACGGAAATGAAGGAAACTACTGGTACTACTGGCGGCTCAGCTGGGGAACAGACTCTAACGGAGATGGAATAGCTGATACTCCTTACCTCATTGACGAAGGTAACCAAGACAATTATGCTCTGATGGAACCCATGAACATCGACACATACCAAAGTTACCCTGATTGATTATCCATCATTCGTCTAAGGAAGCAACCTTTGTAGCTACACTCTGCAAGAAGTGGCTAACCAAAAACAACCAATCTGATGCAGACTTAACATTTAATATGACTTACATCAACTAACAAGGCATATGGTGATTGTACTTTGGTTGAGCAGCGGACAGACCTTTGTGGTTGCGTTTTCGAGATTCAGGACGACATACTGGTTTGTGTCAAGCGCTGCAGAAAGCACAGCAGACCTAAACGGAAGCGCCCCTTCAGAGCCAAAGCCGAATGCGTAAGACCCTAAAAGACGCGTATCAGAGATTTTTTTAATACGAGGCACCTTATACCCTGTTAACGGACACAAACAAAAATGACTACAAGCCTCCTTGACTTCTGCCCCAAACCAAAAAAACAGCCAGAAAAGAAGCCTCAGCCATCAACCCCCATCACAACTGAAAAAGCAGCTGCACCATTGCCCAAAAAGAAGCCCCAACCAAAAAAGGAAAAGATTGTTTTTCCTGATTTTCCAAAAGACCTGCCTCCATCGTATCTTGTGTCTGTCAGTTATGACGGCAAAAAACAGGTTGCCACCCTTGGATTATATGAGCCTGAGTCCCAACGAATCTACTTCTGGGACGACAACACTGGGCACAAGCCCTACTGCCTCACAAGCCTTCCCCCAGAAGAGGTGAAGAAGCTCAGCCGCGTAACAGGACACTCTGGCTATGACAGCGTCCAATCTGTAGAAAAGTTTGACCCACTGCTGGACAAGAATGTTACAGTTACAAAGGTTGTGGCTAAAGACCCCTTAGCCATAGGCGGTCGACAAAGCGGTTGCATCAGAGACATAATTCCTGAAGATTACCAGAAACTTACTGGAATACAGGAGCCTCCCAAGGTCTGGGAATCCTACATCCGATATTATCAGTCATACATCTACGACAACAACATCGCCCCCGGTATGCTATACAAGATCCAGAACGGAAACTTGATAGCCGCACAACAGAAATCGGATGAAGGCAGTGTAGAAAAGATTCTCAGCCTCTTCCCTGACGTGAATAAAGAGTTTCGGCAAAGCGTAGAAAATTGGGCACGCCTGCTTGAGTCTCCTGCCCCAGAGTTTTTGAGAGCTGGCCTAGACATTGAGGTCAGTTCGTCTGTTGCGACCCGTGTTCCTGACCCCATAAAAGCTGAAGACCCTGTTGTTTGTGTGGCACTGTATGGTTCAGACGGCAAAAAACAGCTTTTTGTCCTGAAGCGGGAAGGAATCAAGCAAGGAAGCAAACAGCTGCCCCCAGACGCCATTGTTACCTATTTCGATGACGAGAAGGTGCTTCTTCAGAAACTGTTTGAGGCTCTTCGTGAGTATCCCTTCGTTTTAACCTTTAACGGCGACGACTTTGATTTGCCGTTCCTGTATAACCGCGCCAAGAACCTTGGCATTCAACGGAGCCAGATTCCAATAATTGCTGGACGAAGAGTGTTTCATGTTAGCCACGGCGTCCACATTGACCTCTACAAGTTCTTCTTCAACAGGTCAATCCAAATCTACGCCTTCGGCAACAAATACCGGGACATAAGCCTCAACGAAATCGGCACCGCAGTGCTGGGGCTCCCCAAAATCGAATTCAGCAAACCCATATCAGAACTAAGCTACACGGAACTTGCCGAATACAACCTCCGCGACTCTGAAATTACCCTGAACCTGACATCCCATAACGACAACCTTGTCATGAAACTGATTCTAGCCCTCTCACGGATAGCCCGAATGCCGATGGAGGACGTTAGCCGCCAAGGAGTATCCCGTTGGATACGCAACTTTTTGTATTTTGAGCATCGTCAACGCGGAATGCTGATTCCAAACGCCGAAGACATCCTTGCCACCAAAGGCGGAACATCAACCACTGCCATCATCAAGGGAAAGAAGTACAAGGGCGCCATAGTGGTTGATCCCGTGCCTGGCGTCCACTTTAATGTGGCGGTTATGGACTTTGCGAGCCTGTACCCGTCCATCATCAAGGTTTACAATCTGGGGTATCAGACTCTTCTGTGCAGGCATGAAGAATGCAAGAAGAACAAGGTGCCCGAAACCGACCATTGGATATGCACAAAAGAAAAGGCTCTTGAAAGCCTGCTGATTGGCTCCCTCAGAGACCTCAGAGTCAAATGGTACAAACCCAAAACCAACGACAAGACTCTCCCCGAGGACCTAAGAAGCTGGTACAACGTAATTCCAAGCGCCCTCAAAGTCATCCTGAACGCCAGCTACGGAGTATTCGGCTCACCCGCCTTCGGATTATATTGTCCTCCTGTTGCTGAGGCTACAGCCGCCATCGGACGCCACGTCATAACCAAGACCATCGAGAAAGCCAAAACCTTGAATATCGAAGTATTGTATGGCGACACAGACAGCCTCTTCCTCAAAAATCCCTCCCCTGAACAGGTAGAAATCATGGCAGAATGGTCCAAAAAAAACATGGGCATGGAACTGGAAGTAGAAAAATGGTACCGCTACGCAGTCTTCAGCAGCCGCAAAAAGAACTATCTAGGCATACTGAAGGGCGGCGGCGTTGACGTCAAAGGAATGACAGGAAAGAAACGCCACATTCCAATTTACATCAAAAAAGCCTTTTACGCGCTGGAAGATCGGCTGGAGCAGGTGCAGTCGCCCGCAGAATTCGAGGAAGCAAAAAAGGAAATCAAACAGATTATCCGAGACCGTTACCTTAGGCTGAAGCAGCGGCGATGGGGAGACACTCCTGAAGAACTGGCTTTTCATGTTGTTCTTGGGAAGCCTCCAAGCGCTTACACCAAAACTACTCCCCAGCATGTGAAGGCGGCTCTTATGCTAGAGAAGCTGGGACACAAAATGGATGCTGGAGACCTGATAACTTACGTCAAAGTTTTGAAGGGAGTTAAGCCCGTGCAGATAGCCTCCAACAGCGAAGTGGACGTGGACAAGTATGTTGCTTACCTGCGCTCAACCTTTGACCAAATTCTTGATGCGCTGGGACTGGATTTCGAGGAGATTATAGGCTTAACTAAGCTTGAACGATTCATGTAGACGGCATGCTATCCAAAAAAACTTGGTTGTTTTAGCAGCTGGCGTCGTTGACGAACTTGGATTTGTTTCCTATATGCCTGATCTCTACGCCTTCCTCGATGGGTTTGCATGGCAACTTATATTTTTTGAATAGCCACATTAGCTCCTTGTAGGCTTTCTCGTTGACTTCAAGCTCCACAACCTCTGTCATCTCATCTATAATAGCTGGATGTTTAGGGTTAGCCTTGTAGAGCATCATGAATTCTTCATCCTTTTCAGAATTAGGGGGAACTGCAATAACCTCCCACAGAGACTTCACAGGAAAATTTCGAGGAGGATACCGTTTTATCCTTATCTTCTTCATTGTCAACTGCCCTTTCTCCTTGGAGTGCACTCAATATCCAACACTGCCGTTTAATATAAAATCCCATGGATGTTTATTCTATATGTAGTCTATAGACAATTTTGGAAACAAACTGAAACAGCTGCCAGTGACAACACATCTGCCTTCAGACACGCTTTTACATGAAAACCTTAATCCGTCAATCATCCACAAATACGGTTCAGGAACGAAACCAAACTTGATAATTTTCATAGCATCAACCAAAGACACTGCTGGCATGAACATCGCCAAAAGCCTCATAGACCACTACAGCTTCGAAAAATGTTCAGAAACCTTCCACAACAGCCCAATCTACACAAAAAAGTTGCACAACAAGGAAACCAAACTGCTTTTTGTCAACACAGAAATAGTAGACACCCAATTTCTAGGCAGCCTCTTCAGCCCCAGCATGTTTGTTTTCTTGTCCAGACACAGCAGCGCCAAAGGAATACCCACCCTATCTGTCCACACGCCCGGCAACATCTCAGAAGCCCAGTTCGGCGGAAAACCAAGAACCGTCTCTGTTTCCCCTGCGGCTGCCATGAAAAATGCCCTCAAGGAAATGGCAAAACTGACGGATGAACGGGGACTGGTCTACGAGGTTTCCTATGAATGCACTCATCATGGTCCCTCCTTGGATGCGCCAGCCATGTTTGTGGAGTTGGGAAGTTCGCCTGAGCAGTGGAAGGACCTGAAGGCTGCTGAGGTTGTAGCTCACGCTGCTGTTGTTGCTGTTTCAGACTGTTCCTCTTGTTCTGTGGCGCTGGGAATCGGTGGACCCCACTACAACAAGAAATTCACGAAACTGGCATTAGGCACTCAGGCAGCCTTTGGTCACATGATTCCGAAGTATGCTCTCGCGGATGTTGACGCTGAACTGTTGGGTCAATGTGTTGAAAAGACTATGGAAACTGTGGATTCTGTGGTTCTTGATTGGAAAGGCATCAAGGGCGAACACAAACCCAAGATAGTTGCTGCGCTGGAGAAACTGGATATTTCTTCAGAGAAGGTTTAGGTTAGTTGCAAAAAAATGGATGCGGGGGAACTTTACATTATTCCCCATTTTTTGGTTATCTTCACTAGTAGGAAGATGACAAAGGCTACGATAATGAAGGTTATCAGCGCCACTAGAAAGTTTCCTATGCCAAACACTTGCTCATTTACTTCCGCTGTTAGATCTGCCAAATTATTAAGTCCAGGTATTGCGAGGCCTATCGCTGGCAGCAGCAAATCTTTAACAAGAGATTGTACTAGCCCTCCCAAGTAGAGACCCATGATGAAGGCAACAGCCAAGCCCATAACTTTGTAGGTCTCTATGAACGCTTTGAACTCGTTCCATAAGCCCTTAGGTGGTGGTGGCGGCGGTGCAGGTTTAGCTGCTAACAGTTCACGTATCTGCTTAAGTTCATCTAGCATCTCATCCTCTTTCAACATCAATTCACCACTCTAATACTGTCATTTTTCACCTTTTAACATCTGTTATGCCTTGTGAAACATTTCATCATCGCAAAAACGCTGTAAAACACAACAAAACATGTTAGAAACAGGAGAGTCTAGGGATAACTTTACATACTAGAACCTAACTTTGAAAGATGCGAGGAACATTGGGATTAAAAACATTCTTTCAGTCCGCATCCAGGCTACTAAAACTTGCCACGAAACCTGGCAGAACCGAGCTTTGGCTATCAATAAAAATCTGCTTCTTAGGCATTGTTGCAATCGGCGGAATCGGCTTCGTAATCCAACTCATAGGTTTTGTACTGACAGGTTGATTAGTCATGAGTGAAGAAAACAAAATTTCAACAGCAGTCTTCGCTGTACGAACAACTGCAGGACAAGAAAAAAACGTGGCAAACCTTATCGAAGCAAAAGTGAAAATGAATGAGTTGCAGATAAAAGCCGTCCTTGTGCCTGAAATGCTGAAAGGCTACGTTTTCATTGAGGCAGATGGACCTCATTCTGTAGAAAAAGCCATAGCTGGAGTCAAGCATGTCCGTTCCCGAGTTCCTGGCGTTGTAACTTTTCCTGAAGTAGAACGATACATCGTCGTAAAACCGGTAATCGAAGAACTAGACGAAGACGACCTCGTCGAAGTTGTTGGAGGACCCTTCAAAGGAATGAGAGCCAAAATCACGCGGGTCGACAAAACAAAAGAAGACGTCACCCTTGAGCTTTTGGAAGCCACATTCACTTTACCGATCACAGTTCACGCAGACTACGTGAAACTTGTTGAAAAAGCCAAAAAGGAAGAATAGAAACATGGGAGAAAAGAAAGTTGTTGAAGCATTGGTTAACGGTGGGCAAGCCACAGCTGGACCCCCCCTGGGACCCGCACTCGGGCCTTTAGGAGTCAATGTTTTGGCTATAGTGAACAAAATCAATGAAATAACAAAAGATTACGCCGGCATGAAAGTGCCCGTGAAAATCAGCGTTGACACCGATAACAAAGAGTTTGAAGTAACCGTAGGTACACCTACAACCGCAGCACTGCTTGTCAGCGAGTTAGGAGTAAGCAAGGGCTCAGGAACCCCTAACACAGAAAAAGTTGGCAACCTGTCCATGGAGCAAATAATTAAGATCGCCAAAATGAAGGCCGCTGACGTGTTGGGCAAAGACATGAAGGCACGGGTCAAAGAGGTTTTGGGCACTGGCGTTAGCATGGGCGTAACCGTTGAAGGCAAGGACCCGCGGGAAATTCAAAAGGAAATTGTTGAAGGAAAACATGACGCCATACTAGCGGAACAGGCTTAAAAGTAATAAGATTTTTATAACTGGCTCTTGTACGTCATTGGCGCGAGGTTCATAGTATGCCTTTGAACATGAAAAACCTCCTTGCAGCAGTGAAAGAGGTTAAAACTAACTCAAAAGAACGGAAGTTTTCTCAGTCGATAGACCTCGCCATAAACCTTCAGAACATTGACATGAAGAAGCCTGAAGGCAGAATTCAGGAACGCATCGAATTACCGCACTCTGTTGGAACGGCACTAAAAGTCTGTGTTGTCGCCACAGGCGAGATGGCCCTTAACGCCAAGAAGGCTGGAGCCAGTCTCGTCCTCGAAAGGGCTGCTCTTGAGTCTTTGGTGAGCGACAAGAAGAAACAGAAAGACATCGCCAAAACCTATGACCTGTTCATAGCTGAAGCGCCTCTGATGCCCCTTGTAGGTAAAAGCCTTGGTGCCTCCCTTGGACCCAGAGGAAAAATGCCTACGCCCGTGCCTCCAAACGCTAACATAGGCGAGCAAATTGAGAGACATCAGAAGATTGTGTCTGTGAGGATGCGGGGACAGCCTGTTATTCAGTGCCGTATAGGAAACGAATCGATGCCCGATCAGGAGATTGCGGAAAACGTTCAGGCGGTTGTAAGGCGAATCGAAGGAAAACTCAAAAGAGGAATCAAAAACTTCAAGTCTGTATACCTGAAAACATCAATGGGTTCCTCAGTAAAGGTGGCAATGTAGGGAAAAACTATGGTGGTCCGTCAATCAACTCTCTTGAAGGCTGACAAAGTCAAAGAGCTAACAAACAGCCTATCTCAATACAATGCGGTGGCAATCGCCAGCCTACAAAAGGTGAGGGCTGCCAATCTTCAGCAGTTACGAAAGAAGTTGCAAGAAAGCGCGCATATGCGTGTTGTCAAGAATTCTCTCATAAGACGGGCTGTTGCCCAAGCCAAAGACAAAGCTGGGATAGAACAACTTGAAGAATACTTGACTGGACCCAACTTGTATCTGTTTACAAACCTGAATCCTTTCAAGCTTGTCATTCTTCTGGAAAAAAGCAGAGTTAAAGCATCTGCTAGGGCAGGCGACTTAGCTGCCTTTGACGTTGTTGTGCCTTCTGGAAACACTGGATTGCCTCCTGGTCCGATTATCAGCCAGTTCACTGCTGTGGGCTTGCGTACGCGAATCGAGGCGGGAAGCGTCTATGTTGCTAAAGACACTATGGTCGTAAAGAAGGGTGAGCCTATAAGCCCTCAGCTTGCAAGTTTGCTTTCGAAGCTCGGAATCAAGCCTGTTGAGGTTGGTCTGAGCCTAAAAGTTGTTTACGATGATGGCGTGATTCTGACAGAAGAAGACCTGACGATTGACCTTGATGGTGTTCGTCAAAGTATTGAAGAGGCTCATCAGTTTGCTTTCAACTTGAGCATGGAGGCGGCTATTCCTCTTCCAGAAAACATCAACTATCTGCTCAGTTCAGCCCATCAGAAGGCCCACAGTTTGGCTTTAGCTGCGGGCGTAATCAACAAGGACACTGTTGCTGACCTTGTCCGAAAGGCTAACGCAGAAATGCAGAGCCTAAGCAAAAAATTGGATGAAGCAGAAAAAAAGGGTGAGTCAGCGAGTTAAGTTTCAGAAAAGTTGAAAAGTAAGTATGTTGGAAAAGATGGAGGGAAAAGAATATGGAATACGTATATGCTGCAATGCTCCTGCACAAAGCTGGAAAAGAAATAAGCGAAAAAAGCGTATCTGAAGTTCTCACGGCAGCCGGCGTAACAGCTGATGCTGCTCGCGTTAAAGCTTTAGTGGCGTCCATTGCCGAAGTTGACATCGAGGAAGCAATCAAAGCTGCTCCTGCAATGATGGCGGCGGCACCAGCGGCTGCAGCTGCGGCACCAGCTGAGGAAGAGAAGAAGGAAGAAGAACCAGAAGAAGACGAAAGCAAGAAAGAAGAAGAAGCAATGGAAGGTCTAGGTTCCCTGTTCGGATAAACGGTCTTGGATCGTTTCTCTTGAACATTCGGGAGGCTCTGCCTCTCTTTTGTGCTCTTTTTGATTTTCTTTTGTTTTGCTAGCTACTGCAAAGA
The DNA here is from genome assembly GCA_003096255.1 of Candidatus Bathyarchaeum sp. Next base: position 15,445 of record PIXS01000250.1, read on the forward strand.
TGTTTTTTCGTCATTTTTGTTCTGTTTTCGGGAGATGTGATGAAGTCTCCATTTGTTCTCGACTAAAGTATTTTGCTGATTAGTTTTGCGGCTTTTTGGGCACCATCTGTGGCAATATTAGTATATTGGATTTGTGCATCAATATTTTTTACCACTTCTTCAGCTAATGTTTTTGGAGTAGTTTTCGAGTAGTTCATTTTAATTCCTGCATTATGGCGTTCACATCGTTGTGCTACTGAGATTTCTTGTTCGAAATGATTCTCAAGGGGGAAATACAAAAATGGTTTTTCTAAAGCTGTTAATTCCAAGGTTATCGTTCCCCCTCCAGTTACTATTGCAAGGTCTGCTGCAGCGAGATGCTTGTAGAGATTTGGTAAATATCCTTTAACTGTTACTCCTTCAATCGGTTTTACATAATCAATAGGTAGTTCTGGTCCAAGAACCAATAACATCTGAACGTTTGGAATTTCTTTTTTAATTATGGGAACAGCTTTTATTACTAAATCGAAAAGTTCCTTTCCTGCAGATGTTCCACCTATGGAACATATTACTAATGGGTCGTTGTTGTACCCTAAAGTTTTACGAATCTTCTCCTTCACAGAATAGTCATTAGGATTGAAGTTGAGTATATAACCCACAACATCAAAATATTTCTCTGCTATTTTCCGTTTGTTAGGTAATAGCAATCCGAGTTTCTTGTTTTGTATGTCTTCGATTTCGCCTATAAAGATGGTTTTATCACAAAGTTTTGGTTCGTGTGTTATTATCTTGCTCCATAATCTGTTGGTATAGTATGTTGTTATCATATCTATTGGATTGTTAGTAACCGTGTCTAATCCAAGAAAATCATATATTATCACAAATGGAAATTGTTTCAGACTTGGGTCTCGGAGAAGCTCAATTGCCAAGTCGTATGTTTCATCTCCTATCACTAAATCAAATTTCTCCCTTTGAATAACATCAATGACAATCTTTGCATTTTTGGACCAATCTTTTCTCATATTCATAACCCATCGGGTAAGGTTGACCCGATGATTTTTTGCCTTGCTTTCCAACTCCCTATTGCCATGTGTAATTAATTCAGCTTCAGGAAGGAGCTTCTCATCTGCCTCTTTCAAAACAGTGGAGGCAGGATTATCAGCTAACCACGACACCTCAATGCTCGGGTCAAATTTCCGTAGGTTTTTTACTATTTCGATGTCTCTGCCAATATGACCCAAACCCAAAGAACCGCTAATAAAAAGTATTTTTTTCACTGCAGACCCCCTCTTTAAAATTATATTATTTGAATTTACAATTTTTTTAATATTAAATCCTTCGTATTACTTTCAAATCATTTACAATAAATAATCACTGCTTCTAGAATTATCAACCATAGCATTTTATAGCTTTGTTTTCCTAATTAAGTATTGGAGAAAGTAGAAATCGGAAGTTAGATTTCGCATTGCGGGAGATCTGGTTCATTTCGCTCTTTTGTCCTTGAGGGGTATTCTAAAAAATCAACAAGTTTACCCTCTTGTGTGATCTTGTAAATTAACTTAGCTTGTTTTATCTGCTTTTCAACACAGAATCCATGCTCTAAAATATCCAGATGCCATTTCAATATGTTTTTATCTATACTCATTTTTGTTTGTAGGTCTTCAAAGGTGGAGTGTTCTTGATTTAGTATTCCTAATATCTTCCGCCTCAAAGGATTATTAACGGCTCTCAAATAACGCGTATGATAACTCCTAATTTCCTCTTTAGACTCAGTTACTGCACTATTTTTAATTTCTAAGTTAGTAAGCAACTTCCTTACTGTTTCGTTTTTAATGCTGTAAATGATGTTCCTTCCATCTTTCTTGAATTTTAGAATATTAGCTTCAACTAAAATCTTGAGATGTCTTGAAATAGTACTCTGATCTTTCTTTGCAATTTTCGTAAAATCACAAGCACAAGATTCTTGATCTAATAGGCAGCTGACAATTTTTAGCCTTGTTTCATCACCTAATGCTTTGAAAAATAATGCTTGTTTTTTCATAACAATGTATGTATATTTGCACATATATAAATGCGTTGGTAAGTTTTAAGAGAATTATGAATATTGAACTATAAAAGCGAAAAAGAAAAACTCTGTGAGTTAGGGATAGTGGTTTATACGGGATTACCTTTGCTGATTCTTTCTGTATTAAGCATAATTTTTACGTCTATTTCAAAAGGTGAATTCATCTAATTTTTTCTGTTGGTTTTTGTCTTTTTCAAAGCTTAGAAACCAGTTTGGTGGTTGGGTAGTTTACGGTATGGATATTAAGCAGTTTTGCCCAAAATCCTATTTATGGTCATAGATTCCAAAAAATTAAGGTCACTGTTCTTGGATTTCTTTAGTGAAAACGATCATAAGTTGATTCCTAATTCTCCCCTTATTCCCGAGTATGACCCAACAGTTCTTTTTACTCCAGCTGGCATGCACCCCATTATTCCATACTTTTTGGGGCAGCCTCATCCCCTTGGAAAGAAGCTGGCGAACGTCCAGAAGTGCTTCAGAACAGGGGACATCGAATGCGTCGGAGACAGCTCCCACTTAACCTTCTTTGAGATGTTGGGCAGCTGGTCACTGGGCGACTACTTCAAAAAGGAAGCCATCAGCCTAAGCTACGACTTCTTGACAAACAAGCGGTGGCTCAACTTGGACAAAAACCGTTTGTCTGTAACCGTGTTTGCAGGAGACAATGATGCTCCACGAGACCTTGAAAGCTACGAGGCATGGAGCAGCCAAGGAATCCCTGATGATCGTATTGTTTTCTTGTCTAAGGAGGATAACTGGTGGGGACCAGTGGGCAACACGGGACCTTGTGGACCATGCAGCGAAATGTTCTATGACACAGGAAAAGAAGCCTGCGGTCCAGAATGTAGACCAGGCTGTGGGTGTGGCAAATTTTTTGAGCTCTGGAACGATGTTTTCATGGAATACAACCGAACCCCAGCGGGCAGTTACGAGTTACTTAAGCAGAAGAATGTTGACACTGGGATGGGTGTTGAGCATACTGCGGCGATGCTGGAGGGGAAAGAAACCGTTTTTGGGATTGCCGCTGTTCGTCCCATAGCCGCGAGGGTAGAGGAGATGGCTTCTATCGATTCGCCGACAGCGGTTCAGGAGAAGTCTATACGTGTTATTACTGACCATGTTCGCGCTTCAACATTCTTTTTGGGTGACGAGCGGGGAGTCAAACCAAGTAACGTTGACAGGGGTTACGTCCTCCGTCGGCTCATCAGAAGGGCGATCAGGTTTGGGCGCTTAATCGGTATCGAAAGGGACTTTTTGCCTGAACTTGCCGAACTAGTCATAACAATCAACGAACCCGAGTATCCTCTACTCAGGGAGAAGCAAGCCAGCATATTCGACGAACTAACCAAAGAAGAAACCAAATTCAAACGAACCCTAGAGAAGGGATTGAGAAAGTTCCAGCGGCTAACAGAAAACAGCCCCAAAATCGACGGAAAAAACGCCTTCTTGCTGTTCCAAAGCTTCGGCTTCCCCATCGAACTAACAAAAGAGCTTGCCGAAGAAAAAGGTGTAGAAGTCGACGAAACAGAATTCAAGAACGAGTATGAACGCCACAGAAAAGTATCAGCTGCAAGCGCCAAGAAGCTGTTCAAGGGCGGC
>PIXS01000251.1 GCA_003096255.1 Candidatus Bathyarchaeum sp.
GGCCTCCATTGCGTCAACACCTATTCTGTCTAGGCTTTCAGCAATTCTAAGCTTTTTTTCGGGAGTTAGCGAGACTCCAGGGGTCTGTTCGCCGTCTCTAAGGGTGGTGTCAAAAACTCTAATCACTTCAGGGAAATCCGCTAATAAAGCGATCCCCCATTTTCTGTCCCTCGAGAACCCAATGATCCCTCACGATTCATTCCTCGTTCCTTCCAAACAACGTCAAGACTTTATATAAAAGTTTTTCTGCGTAAGTTTGACACCACAAAAGCTCAGAAACAGCATTTATGGCAAAACGATACCAGAACCATTTTAAACTAGTCAATATTCAACGTAGAATACAATTTAGGTGTTTCACATTGTTGTTAGAAGGACTGCCAAAAATTTTCTTTGTGCTTCACAGCAACCTTCCAAGAGAAGGACCAGGGGACAACGAGTCAACAAGGAAAGCATACCGCATGCTCAAAGATCTGCCAGAAAAACCGCGAATATTAGATGTTGGTTGTGGTCCAGGCATGCAAACAATAGAGCTTGCCAAGTTATCAGCTTCGAAAATTGTTGCGTTGGATTTTCATCAGCCGTTTTTGGACCAACTAAAAGCAAGTGCAGAGAAAGAGAACCTGCAAGACAAAATTGAGACTGTTTTGGGCCGCATGATGGATATGAAGTTTAAAGACAAAAGCTTTGATTTGATTTGGTCTGAGGGCGCAATTTTTATCATCGGCTTTGAAAAGGGACTGCGAGAGTGGAAACGCCTTTTGGCAGACAAGGGCTACTTGGTTGTTTCTGAAATGTGCTATCTAAGACCTGATGTGCCTGACGAGCTTGTGGAAGTTATGAAAGATTTCTATCCTGTAATTAAGTCTGTGGAGGGCAATCTGGATGTTGCCAAGAAAGCGGGATACCGTGTTGTTGATTCTTTTGTTTTGCCTTCAAAAAGCTGGTGGGACAACTACTTCAATCCGATACAAGAAAAACTTCCAGCCATCAAAGAGAAATACAAAGACGACAAAGAAGCCATGGAGTTTGTGGCTTTTCAAGAATTGGAACTTAAAATATTCCGCATGTATTCAGACTACTACGGCTACGTATTTTACCTGTTCCAAAACAAGTAGCAACAGCCCAGGTTTTGTTGGTTAATAACTGACCACAAACGATTTATCAGCCCTGAGCGCCCCCTTTCTTGGGGGGCTATTTGTTGTCTAAAACACCAACTGAAAGACCACTTGCAGTCTATTTTCTGATAATTTGGATGCTTCTTAATGTGCTGCTTTTTTTGGCTATGATACCCAGTGACCCCCAAGACTTAAACAACTACATCGAGTTGGTTCTGTGGGTTCCTTCTATCATTGGCTTGTGGATTATGAAAAAGTGGGGAACAGCACTCTCAGTAACTGTTTTGGGCGTTACCACTGGAACAAGCATGTACATTGTTCTTGAAGCATACTACCTCGACATGCTCAACGAGGCTTTTGCATCCATAAACGGTCTACGAATAGTAGTTAACGCAGTTGTAATGGTCTACTTGTTCAGAAGCATATTTTCAGGCAAATTCAGCGAATAGCAAACACGGCCGATACGTATCGCGGGTGAGGAAGGCATTTATTTTCTTCCCACAAACGAGACTTGAGGCTGTGTGGGTTGCAAAGTAACTCAGATGTAGCAGAAAGAAACGGAGTATTGTCGTCTTTTTCAGAAATTTTCAAAATTATGAAAAGAATTGATGACTCTTTTATTGCCATCAAACGAAATGGCGCCAGATACACGGGCATAGTTGCAGGAGGCCTAGTTTTCCTCCTCTGGGGAATGATAGGAGTTCCCGTTATCCTTAACCACATGTTTCCCATATCTGCGGGCAGTTACCCATTGCCTGAAACTTACTGGATTTTTTCTAGAGCTGCAGTGATTTCAGTTCCAATACTAGCCGTCATTGCATACGTGATAACTTATCATTATTCAAAAAAGTCTCTTACCAAGCCCTTTGTTGCACACAAAACAGAGCTTCACGAACTAGAAAAAACAATTAACGAAAACAAAACCGATGAAATAAATGTAATCGAAAAAACCCTACAGCTAATTGACCAAATGAGTAGCTGGATGCCAAAACTGCTATACTACAAAAGTGATGAAGCACAAGCCTATGGTCTTGCTGCCTTTCTAATTGTTGCTTTCGCGTCATTGTTGTCTGAAACTTGGCTAGTTGGGATACCTGTTTCATTACTTGTAGGCACAATGGTTTGGCTCTATTTCAGGTATGAAAAACGGAAAGAAGCAGAGATGCAAATTCAGGAATTCAAAACATGGAAAACAAAGTTTGAAAAAGAAAAAACCGAATTCCTCGAAACCATTTAGGGTGGCTTGTTAACTTGCTTAAACCTGACCTTTACGTTGTTGCCCGCTTTCTTGACGTTTTGTGGTGGAACAATGTTGGAATGAAAAAGACGCCACTGCAGATGTCCGTTAGACTCAACTACCAAACTTTTCTAAAGTATTTAGAATGGCTTGACAAGCATGAACTGGTCATAATCACGGTAGAGAATGAAACAGAAAGAATAAAACTTTCAGACAAAGGAAAGGATGCCCACAAACGACTGGTTGAGTGGATTAAGGACACAATGAAGGGTCTAAAAATATGAGCCGTGCAGAATCAACGGTTTAGATGTTGGCAATTAGTCGTGTATTTTGGTGTTTATAATCTGGCAGATGTCACGGGGTTTGTTTGAAGAGAAAACGAAGATTCTTCCTTGCTTTGAGGTAACTTCTACTGCGTTGCCTAAGGATGTAGTATACGCCTGTGAGCCATCAAAGCCGTAACGGATTCCTGCTCCGCCGTACCTGCTGAAGGATGATTTTACGGTTTTGCATGCGACTATTTCGTCTAATTTGATTGATTTGTTGTTAAACAGTCCAAACTTTACTGACAGGTTGTTAGAGTTAATCTGGATTTTTATGCCTCTGTAGTTTAGGAACAGCAACAAAATGAAGCCCAGCACTGCAGTTGACACACCAATTCCAATTGTTGCTTCTGCATCTAAGGGGTGCATAAAAACTGCAATCATTGCTATCACAAACATAATCGCTGAAGAAACACTAAGTATTGTACCTTTTACAAACCAGCCGTTCGGAACCCACTCAGCATACATACTGTCTTCCCCACATATACATCCATCAAACAACAAATTAAACATTACAAATCATCTCCACTGACTTTGAAAATGGCTTCCGCTAGATTTAGGACATGAACTCAAATCTAAGCCAGTTCAGGTCAACTCTAACATTAGAGAGATGCGTTGAGGGTTCTCTCTACGTAGTGGTCAACGCTACAACAGGCTCCTTTTTCCACGGCTTTCTTTATTTTCTGATGCAAATCGTCAGAAATCGTAATTTTACCCAAGAAACTCCCCCAGCACACCCTTTTATAGCATTTAATATTTCTGTTTTTTCATTGAACCCTAAGTTTTGTTGTGTCAAAACATTTAACAGAACATGCAAATCTATGTACCAACCAAAGAAGGGATAATTGTTGAGAAGTGACGCAGTAAAAGTTGGTTTTCAAAGAGCTCCTCACCGTGCCCTGCTTAAGGCACTAGGACTTTCAGACAAGGACATCAAGAAACCATTCATTGGTGTAGTAAACAGTTACACAAACGTAGTTCCTGGACACGTTCACCTAAAACAGGTTGCAGAAGCAGTAACCGCAGGCATACTCGCCGCAGGTGGCGTTCCTTTCGAATTCAACACCATAGGAATCTGCGACGGAATAGCCATGGGACACAACGGAATGCGCTATTCTTTACCTTCTCGAGAACTAATCGCCGATTCCGTCGAATCCATGGTTCAAGCTCACCGATTTGACGGCATCGTTTTGATCACAACCTGCGACAAAATAACTCCCGGAATGCTGATGGCTGCTGCCCGACTCAACGTTCCCGCAATAGTGGTTACTGGAGGTCCAATGCTTTCA
>PIXS01000252.1 GCA_003096255.1 Candidatus Bathyarchaeum sp.
CAATCCAAGGTTATAGACTTTTTTGTGCCCTTTGATAGAAGGCCATCCAAAAAGTCAATCCAAGGTTATAGACTTTTTTGTGCCCTTTGATAGAAGGCCATCCAAAAACTCTTGGATGCTCATGTTCAACCCCAATTTTTACTTACCCCGTTTTCAGCTTAGAGGGATATCAAAAGTTTGTTTTGTAAACTTTAATTTAGCTTCAATGCAGTTTTCAATATACTTCTATTACTAGTCTTCAAATATGTTTGAGTATTTTTGGTAACAACCCTTGTTTTCAATAAAATCAGAAAAAAGAAAAAGGGAAGTGTTTAGCGCCTTTTGCGCATACTGTAGACGGCAAATATTAGTACAATAATGATTACGGCAACTAATGCAATGACTACCAGATAGAAGGTTTCTTCTGCAATTCCTGTTGTGCCACCGTCGGTAGTTTCACCTGGGATTTCAACGCCTACGGGTATGAACCTTGGATTGTAGGTGTATTGGTACCCGTATCCACATGACACGTCCAGTGGGTTGTCTGCAATTACTACTGAATCCAGGTCTGGTTGATCAGATACTCCGTGCCCGGGCAGATAATCACCTGAAACGACCCAGTACTGGAATTCATAACCAGTTGCGGCTGTTGCAGATATTGTGTAGGATGTATCCTCTTCAAAGGAGTAGGTTCCAGGAGCAGGGTTAGTGGTTCCACCTACAGAAGATAGTATAGTTACAGTTGCGTCCACGCTTTGTGTGAAAGTAGTTTCTGGAACAAAGACGGCTTGATACTGGAATGACCATCCATAACCACACAAAACAACCAACGGGTTCTGGGAAAGAACTAGTCGGTCACCTGCTGTTACTTCTGCTGCAGGTCTGGGCGGAGCTAGCCGTGGGTCGTCATCTTCAGTGAAGTAGATGGGCGGCAAGTTGTCAGTGTTAGTGTAGCCACCTTCAATTATCCAATAAAGGAACATGAATCCGTCCTGTGGCGTAGCTGTTAATTCAATCACAGTTCCGTTTTCGTATTCGTGAACTCCTGCTGCAGGATTTGTGGTTCCACCTACGCTTTCAGCAATTATTATGTTTGCACTACCTTGGGTTGGTTCAGGCAGTTGTGAAGGCGGAATTACCTCTTCTCCAGGCGGGATTGTTGTTGCGTATGTGCCCAGTATCGGAGTTACGGTTAAAGCTAAGAGCATGATTAGCAAAACAAGTAGACTGACTTTTTTTGGTTTCAACATATTTGGTATATCCCCCCTAAATAATTGTATTCAAAATTATCACTGTAAATATTATTCTAAGGCATATTTAAGCAGTTTTACTCACCCCAACGCTAAACAAAACCAAGAAAAACTACAAACAAATCCAAAAAAAGAGGAAAGCAATCAACAAAACAATCTATAAACAAGCCTCAAATCAGCCATTTTTCACACCAAGGGTTTCAGGACACGCAAAAACACCAAAATATTATGTCGTAATACTTAATAAAATGTTTAGTGTAAACACTAGTGACCACCCATAAAAATCAATTCTAGTCAGGTGAAAAAATTGAGCAGCAACATCATAGTTTTTGAACGACAAGTTCTTTCCTTAGCCATCATAGAAAAAGAACTATTCCAACTCTACACAGAAATAGCCCAAAAAGCCGAAGACGTATCCGCAAAAACCCTACTCTCATACATAGCAACAGACAGCCTAAAACACTCCACAATCCTAGCAGCAATATTTGATGAAGTCAACGGCTCAAAAGCAAAAGAAAGCGACTGCGACGTCAACATCAGATACAACAAACAGCTGATTGAAACCCTAACAAAAGACATCTCAAAAACGGAAACCATCAGCCAAGAAGAACTCATCTCACTAATTGACACGTTATGCAATTTTGAAGAGCTGCTCTACAACGAATACAAAAAATCCTTCCATCTTGAATACACCCAGGTCACCACGGGATACAAGTCTCAAAAAGACGAAGAACCAGAACTGAACATATTCAACCTAATCGTAGGGGACGAAGAACGGCACCAAAAAATACTGATGTCACTAGTCATACTCTGCGACAGAAAACTATCCTTCAAACAAGACGCCCCAGTAGTAAAATACCAAAGCCCAGACTCGTGGTATGTACCACCAAGAGGACGAAGACAATGAAAGATTCCGATACAAGTTCTGCCAAACGTCACCTTCTTTCAAGAAACTAAGTAACCCAAAAAGAAAACAACTGTTGGAAGCTATTCCCATGTCTAAAAAAGATGCAGTTGCGGATTTGAAAGGCAACACGTTGCGGGTTTACTGGTATTTGTTACAGTGCCCCAACAATTCTTCTGGTCCACGCCAGATTCAAAGAGACTTGGGGTTCAAAAGTCCAGCATTGTCAGCGTATCATCTGGATAAGCTGTTAGAGCTGAATCTTGTTGAAAAAATCCAAGGGGAATACAGGATAACAGAAGTTGTTGAAGTCGGGGTTCTTAAACAGTTCATGAAACTTGGAAGCTTCATGATTCCCCGTTACATAACATACGCAACAATGATCAGCATACTTTTCGGGTTCTTTTTAACCCAGTTCAAAGATGTAAATTTTTACAGCCTTTTTGCATTAATTTTTGGTGCACTAAGCACCGTAATTTTTTGGTATGAAACATTTAGGATTTGGCGAAGCAAACCATAGCAGCTAGCATACAAAGCTAACAGAAATACTGTTCAAATAGTTGAACGGTGTGTTCAAAAACGTTGTTTTATATCCTGTTTCGTAACAGTTACTACAGGGATTCAGATGGAAAATAAACCAAAAACAATCAGCCTGCGAATAGCTGCAGGAATCATCATTGCCGTAACAATAATCGTTGCCGTTTTCGCTTCTGGAATCCGGCTGCCAACAACCCAGATAGACATAGGACGATTAACCGTATTACTAAAAGACGCCCCCGTAGACGTAGACGAGCTATGGATTACCATAACAGAGCTTGAAGTCCACAAAACAGGAGAAAACGCAGGATGGATACCAATAGACTTCCTGCAAGACCAAGAAAACGTCACCTTTAACTTGTTAGAATACCAAGACGAAGAAGTTCTAAACTTAGCAGATATCGAAATTTCTTCAGGCAACTACACCAAAATCCGTATGAGCGTCATTAAAGCTCAGGCATGGTACTACCAAGAAGCACAAGAAACGGAGCAAGAAATAGAAAAAATTGACCTTAAAGTTCCATCAGGCAAAATTGATGTTATAACAAAATTCACAATTACTGGCGGAGAAAACGTTGTTGTTTTAATCGACATGGAACCAGACTACGTGTCCATAAGCCACAGCAACAACCTC
>PIXS01000253.1 GCA_003096255.1 Candidatus Bathyarchaeum sp.
ATTCCACCAGCTTGGTCCAAACCAGGAGTGACAAAAGTGTTGTAAGGTGCATACCATTCAAGAAGCACTTTTGGTCGGTCATCTGTTGTGAGTGTTGCAACACGCTCTTTTACAAGATTGTTATAATATTGAACATACTCAACGTATTCATCAGCTGCATCTGGTTCACCTATGATTTTGGCGAGTTTTTGTATTAGTTGACATGAGAAATCTACTGAAGTTTCATTAGAGTGTGCTGTTGGTTCAGGGTCAGATGTGTCGCTGATAAAGATTGGAATTCCTGCAGCCACAATTTGGTCATATAGTTCTGTATTGTAAGGCAACATTGAATCAGCAAATAGCAAATCAGGTTCTGCTTCCAGCACTAATTCAACATTTGGTAAATACGAGTTGTCACCAACAACAGGTATGTCAAGAACAGTGTGGGGTAAAGTTGAAGCCTGATCCCGTCCAACTATTCTGTCTTCACAGCCTAGCGCTGAAAGCATTTCTGTTAAACCAGAGTTGATGCTGACAATTCGCTCCACAGGCAAATTTATAGTTAGTTCATTGTTGTTTCCATCCATGACTGTAACAATTTCAGGATAAGCGTACACTTGTTGAAGGTCCTCACCAAAGAATAGCTGATTCATTTCGTCATGAATTGCCGTGGGATTAATGTCTGAAAACAGGCTAGGATTGAACCATTTTGCCCAATACAAAAGACCAATTGGATATCTAAGTCCTTGGAAGACCACCGAAGCATAAACATAAACATGGTCATCTGCAACTGCAGTTGTTCCACTTAATCCTGGTCGATAAGTTAGTTCTTCTCGTAGGATTTGCATTCCAGTGAAGTTGCTTCCAGAGCTTGCCATTCGAATAATTACTTCAGGGTTTTGTTCTGTTACATATTCTGGACTTAATGTAGGAGAGGAATCATCTGAATGCCCAGAGGCAATGTTTATTCCTCCAGCTTTAAGAATAATTTCATGGCTGGAACTGCCTTCAGCAAAACTTAGCCAATCCTCGTTCCATTCAATGTAAACTTTGGGCTTTTCACTTTCATCAAGAGTTGCAGTACGGTCAAGAACTAGATTTTCATATTCTTCCATGAAATCAATTATTGTCTCTGCATTCTCCGAGTTTTGCAAAATATTACCTAAATATGTGACAATATCAGGCAAACGAGTAAAGTTACTAGAAGATTCCATGATAACAGGTATACCTGCACTTCGGATTGTTGCGAGCTCTTCTGTTTTGTAGGATAACATAGTATCCGCAACTAACAGGTCAGGATCTAATTCCAGGATCATCTCTACATTGGGAGTGTAAGAACTGCTACCAACAACAGTTGCATCCAATATGGATTCAGGGAAAAGAGAGTTTTCATCTCGTCCAATTATACGATCGTCACCACCGAGGGCACACAAAAGTTCAGTTAATCCTGGATTCATACAAACGATTGATTCCACTGGAAGGGTAATCTCGACCTCGTTTCCTTTGGCGTCCACAATAATAGTTTCAGGTTCGGGCTCAGGTTCACTGGGCTCAATAGGTTCAGTTGGTTCTGAAGCTTCGGGGAAAACAAACACTCCTGACACGCTAGTTCCAAAGAATTTTTGAACGTATTCTTCGTGCACTGCAGCAGGGTCAATATCTTCAAACAGATCAGGATGGAACCATTTAGCTAAGTACAACAAGCCTGCTGGTCGTCGCCCAACTAAGGCTGTATTCTTGATGATGTAAACCTCTTCATTTTGCACAGCATCAATGTCAACTAAAGCCTCACGGGTTAGTAGTCCATCTCTTAATGCTTGAAAATCTTCTAGTTCTTCACCATCATAGAAAGTTAACATACGAACAATCATTTCAGGATTTTCTTCAACAACAAATTCAGCACTTACATCCATCGATGAAACGTTCTGGTCACCTGCAATATTGATTCCTCCAGCAGTGTTAATCATCTCCGTGTATGAGCCTGTTGCACCACTGCTGTACCAATCCTTGTACCACTCAAAATAAACGGTAGGTTTTTCGTCTTCGGTTAAACCAGACACACGATCAACAATAAGGTCCTCGTAATATGCCTCAAAAGAAAGAAACGCATCAGCTGCTTCTTGAACATCCAAAATCAAAGCAAGATTCTTAATGTAATCTTCACGCCGTGGATAAGTTGAACTTTCTTCAAGAACTGCAATACCAGCGGCTTCAAGAGCTGCTCTGTTTTCGTCAGAAAGTCTTTGACTGGCAATTACCAAATCAGGCTCTAGTTCGAGAATCAATTCCAGACTTGCACTAGAGTCAGTATCTCCGACAACAGGCAAATCTATAACAGACTGAGGTAGAATTGACTCTTCATCAGTAGACAACTTCACACGCCCTACAATTTTGTCTTCACAACCTAATGCAGAAAGGAACTCCGCACCAATCATTGCAACTATCCGGTTTACCGGCTTGGTTACTGTTACTTCAGTGTCAGTTACATCAACTACAGTAACTGTGGTTGGTGTTTCAGGTTCATTTGTTTCAGGTGATGGTTCTGAAGACAAAAATGTAGTGTAAGCTCCATAAGAACCTCCGATAATCACTACCAGAAGTATTACACCTAAAATTATTTTTTTATTTGTTGTGTTTACAAATTTACTCATGCATTTTCAACTCCAAAATTTGTTTTCATAATTCCATAATTTTGAGGCAAATTGCTACGAACTGCAGATGCAAGAGGGGCTGCACTCAATTCTTCTAAACGCAAATATTTTCCACCCATCTCAGAACAGATTTGGTTCACTAAACCAAAAGAAATGAAATCCCTTTCAGTGTCAATGGCGATAGATTTAATCCCAGCAGACTTAATGGCTCGAGCAATCGTTTTTGCTTCTTCCACGGGGTCGCCATCATACAAATTGACATTTGCACGACCATCAGAAACCAAAGCCAGAAGAGGAATGGCTTCTTTGTCTCTTCGCATACAGTCGCGGATAAGATCTAACCCAGATTTTAAGCCATGCGCAAGAGGTGTACGACCTCCAGTGGGAAGTCTGGCTAAGCATTTCTGTGCTAATTCTACACTGCTAGTTGGCGGAAGAATTACTTCAGCACAGTTTTTCCTGAAAGCAATCATTCCCACCCGGTCACGACGTTGATATGCATCAATCAAAAGAGATAAAATGGCACCTTTAGTTGCAGCCATGCGTTCTTGGGCAGCCATTGACCCGCTGGCATCAACAACAAACATGATTAAATTACCCATTTTCTTTTCTCGAACTTTCTGACGAAGATCAGAATTTTCGATGATCAACATGTTTTGGCTGTTCGATTCTTCTCTTCTCCTGTTTTGA
>PIXS01000254.1 GCA_003096255.1 Candidatus Bathyarchaeum sp.
CGCTGAAACAACGGCGACGCCTGTTCCAAACAGTTTTCGGCTCAGCAGATACGTGGATAACATGATAAGCACATAGAATGTTGCAATCAACAGTTTCAGTATGAACGCTGATGCCATGACATCTAGGGTTCCCGCAAAAATTTGGAGCATAGCCACAACTGTGTGGAAGAGTGGCGGATACCACGCAACTTCGCTGTAGCTGACTTTCTCGTCCATTACAATCTGTTTTGCTTTTCCAAGATGCACTGCGGGGTCGTTTCCGGGAAGAATTCCTGATATGGACATCTGATGAACTGTGGCAAAGAAGAGGCTGGTTGCGGCGATAAGGACGAAAATCAGTTCAATCGTGGACAGTTTCATCTTCTGCAACAGTTATCCTCCACTGCTGGAATTTAGGAGTACATGATTAAAAGGATTACAATATAAAAGCATCCAGCTTTTAAGCCAAAAACTGGGTTTTCTCTACACAGGCGCTTAGGCTTGTTTGTATCAAAACTTGAAAAAAGAAAAGTGGGGTTAGTCCCATCTGGTGCCTGCTGATACGTGGTCGAGTTGCCCAGAGTATTCGATGTTTACGTCAACTTGGTGATAGTGTAGTACGTGGAGGTCTCCTATGAAAATTTCTTCCCTTTTTAGTAGTGTGTCGTCTGGACCGCGGATGCTCACAATCAATGTGACGTTGGATGCTGTCTTGTACCCAAAATTCAGTACGCCCCCTTGGTAGTTGACGTATTTGGAGTCACCGTCCACATTGTCTGTCCAGTGCTCATTTACTATCCACGCTTTAGGCTGTGTAGTGAACTCATGATTTTCAGAAAGAGCATCATAAGACCCCTGCAACTTGAGGTGAGCTCCAGTTAAGCAGGCAAGCGAAACAGCCAGAATTACTATGATAACAACTAATGCTGCAGTCTTTTTTGTTGTTTTCTTTTGGTTTTTTTCTTTGTGTTCTGCTGTTTTTCCAGATGTGCCATTTGTTTGGTATGTTAGTAGTAGTGAAGCAAATCCGACAGCCATGATGCATAGTCCAAGAAAGACGAGGTTGGGAAAGAGCGGGTTAATTTGGGGCGTTGAGAAGCCGCCGTCTGGTTCAAACTGGACGATGTATAGCCTGATTCTTAGGAAGTGTATCAGCATTATAGAAATGTAGCCTGCTGCTATGGTTATTCCTGAAAACTGTAGCTTCTTTGTTGCGTTCCAGTTTTTGAAGTAGTTTAGTCCGTTGCCTTTGGTCAGAAATAATGCGGTAAAGATTGCCAGTGGGATGGCGTTGATGAAAAAGAGGAAAGGTAACGCGTAAATGTAAGACCAGAAAATGTGTGGTGTCCAGTCTTGCCAGTAATGCAGTATCATCCATGACACGAACACTGCCGCTGCAAACCCTAACGTTAAGCCGTAGGCTATTTTCAGAGGTGTAGTGAACTTCAAGTAAGCTGATACGGGCATGTTTGGTTTCTGTAGCACGCTCTTTGGCATTTGCGGTTCTTCGGGAAACCAGCCTCGAATAAGTCTATCAAAAAAGTTTTTTATGGTCATGTTTTCACCTCTGGGGCTAGCTCGCTGAATATTATGTGAGCCAGTCTTGCTGGGTGAACTTCTGTTATGTCTTCAAGTGTTATGCCTTGTTCTTTGGCTATGTCTAGCAGATATTTTCGTGTTTGCTGGAGGAATTGTTGGTTTGTTATTTGTTCGGGGTTGTCGTGCCAGTACCACACTTTGATTCCGTGGCTTGTTGTGTACGTGATTATGGCTTTGCGCTTAAGCGCTGGGTGATATCCTACTAGTATCGCCTTTTTTGGGTAAAGTTTTGTTACTTGCAGGTCGTTGGTTCCTGCAACATCCAGAAGGGTTGCTGAGAGTTTTGCTTCGGCTGTTAATCTTGTCTGGTTGATGTATTGTCTGGTGGCGTTGAGTTTGGTTGCTATCGTGGATACTGAGAAGCCTTTGAGTATTAGTGACCAGACTGTTTTCTGTTTTTGGCTTAGTGGCGAAGCGAGTGAACTTTTTAGGCTCATAACCGCTCACGTAAATACTTGTATATTTACACATATTTAAGATTTCTCTCACACCCCACCACCCTACGCGACACAATATATCCACATTCGTAAATAATCCAACTTTTCCATTATTGCTGCGCAAGAAACTTTGCTTTTAAGATTTGTCATCTCTTGCCTCTTGAGGTTGAAGACATGAAGCACATGTTTTGTGATTGCTGCGGCGACTCCGTTAAAGCAGTATACCCCTGCAAATTTACTTTTCATGACAACTTAACCTGCGAGTTTAACATCTGCTTAGATTGCATGGAAAAAGGAACCCTGAAAATAGACCTACACCGAAAGAGGCTAGTTTCCAAAATCCTTTCCAGATTATCAAAGAAACGTCAAGTTACATGACAGCACATGTTCAGGGACCAGAACGGTCTGTTCTAATCCATGGAACTAAATTGCGCCCACCACCATGTGCATATGTTGATTGGGATGGGGTGCTGAATATGATGAAACACATAACTGTTAACGAATTAAACGAACTAGTTGAAACTATTGCACGTGTAAACACAAAATCCTGCAACTCATAAACTGTCGTGTTCTTTTTTGTTGCATGAAAAACTGTAACGATTCCTTAATTGACCCTCAGCCTAGACTTGTCTTCCAGAAAACTTCGAATACCTTCTACAGTCTCTCAATGTCCACAACGAAGCTCACCAATCCTACCATAACTGGCGGATAAAAAACAAGAGTAGCAGTCAGCGTATTTGTCTTTAAAAGTTAAATTGCAGTTTGTGGTTACCCCTGTAATACTGCCGAGAGCTTGAGCAAATTGAGAAGACGCATCTTGTTATCGTTAATCGCAGTCATTGTTGTATGCGTCGCTGTAACGGTTGCTCTTTATGTGAACAATAGCCCATCGTCTTCTCAAACAATCAGCGCATTATCAGATTTTCCTACTATGACGATTGGTTCACAGTATTTGTCCAGACCACCATACTTTCCAGACAACAGTACCAAAACAACAAAAATCTTTCTTGAATCAGCCACTTTACGGTACGATTATTCCAACGTAAGCTTCACGTCTGATAGCGGCTATGACGAACGTGAAGGTGTTCCTGCGGTTGTAATAAACGCAACAATCAGGAATGACTACACCGTAGAAGAAATCATTCAATTCTTGCAAGTAGGCGTTAGCGACTGTGTTGTAGGTATAGACGTGTACATGTATGATAACGCAGGAGACTTTGTAGGAACTCTTCATCAGGGCGACCCATTCAGGGGCTGTTACACGTTAAGTATGAAAAGTGGAGAAACCGTCACGGTTAACATGGTTTTTGCCACACCGAACAGGAGCATTGACCATTTCGAAATCTACGTCAGCTACATTCAAGCAGCCTAACTTCAAAGTAGGCGCCATTCACACTTCGGAAACGTCACCTGACATCGTGTTCAAGCTAAAGCTTTTTGATCAAAAAATCATGCCTTAAACTGGGTTCCGATACGCGATACCTCAAGGAACCACGCAACACATCGAACGTTTCTTTCAAACTCACTGGATTCAACTAACTTTGAATATGCTTATGCTTTGGTTTTGATACTCTTCTGTGAAGTGTTCTTTGTCATAAAGAAACCTCTGAAACTCGTTTGCTCGACCCTTGTTCAGGATGATGTAATCAATTTGCAGCTCTTTGAGCAGGTCATATGAGTCGTAAAAGTGAAGCCCCGGAGCTTTATCCGCATCATCTGTGGGCGTTTCTATGGATATCCTGATACGAA
>PIXS01000255.1 GCA_003096255.1 Candidatus Bathyarchaeum sp.
AAGGTCTGCTTTCTCGGCTTCAAGATTTTTCTGATAGTTTTCCAAAGCTGCAACTTCTTGCTCTGGAGACTGCGGTTGTGCTATGGGAATTGCTTGCGGGTAAGCGGGTTGATCTACTGCAGGTGGCGGGATTGCGTATCTGCCTCTGCCAAAACCTCTGCCCCAGCCTCTTCCACGTCTTCTGCCTCGTCCCTGTCCATATCCGCCTGTTGGGTTCATGAATCCTGGAACATGGTAGCCTGCGCAGTATCCGGCG
Source organism: Candidatus Bathyarchaeum sp. (assembly GCA_003096255.1). The sequence goes on from PIXS01000255.1 coordinate 257, forward strand.
CCTCTTCCGGTCATGGGTCCGGCGCCACAGGGTCCTGTTTTATCTCCTCTTGGCATGTTCTTTCACCTCTATTTTTGTGTTTATGCACAATTTATATTTATTAGAATATGCACAGAAATATATAAGAGTTCTGGAATACAGAGTAGCATATAAGAACTAAAACACACAAACTAGATGATTACAATGTCACGAAGACGATGCCGACGAGGAAGAAGAGGAAGATTCCCTAAACCAGTCACCATACCAAACCCTCCAAAAATACAAAAAATTATCCCATACCCAGCAACAACTGACAACCCAATCCCGATCGAGCAGGCAGAAATCGAAGCCCTAAGACTGGTTGACCTCGAAGGTCTATCACAGGAAGAGGCGGGCACAGAAATGGGCGTCTCAAGAGGAACAATCTGGAGACTTCTTCAAAGCGCAAGACGAAAAGTTGCCCAAGCCCTCACCGAAGGAAGACCATTAACAGTCACCAATTAAAGGAAGGCTTGTGAAAACTGAGGCTAGATGTTTTCTAAAGTTTGTTTCCACAGCTCTCTGATAGCCTCGGAGACCCTGCTTTCTGGCGAATACTCCAAGACAGTTTTTCCTGCAACCATAGCTTCTGTAACAATCGGGTCAAAAGGTATCTTTCCAACAACCTTTACGCCGTTGGAACTACAAAACTCCTCTATTCTGGAGGTGTTGTCTTCGTTCAAGTCATACTTGTTTACGCAAACAAGGGAAGGAATCTTGAAATGATTCAACAAACCCTGGGCACGCTCCATATCGTGGATGCCTGACAATGTTGGCTCCACAACTATCAGCCCCACATCAACTCCGCCCACAGAAGCGATTACAGGACAGCCGATTCCAGGGGGGCCATCATTGATTATCAGATTACATTTTTCTTTTTCAGCGATTTTCTTGGCGTTCTTTCTCACCAAGCTTACGAGTTTGCCTGAGTTTTCTTCTCCAGGATTTAGTAGGGCATGGGACATGGGACCATACTTTGTTTTTGAGGTGAAGGCGTATCCAGAAACTCTTTTTTCAAGTTCGATTGCAGCCATTGGACAAACGTATACACAGACGCCGCAGCCCTCACAGAGAACAGGATCAATAACGTTTTGTTTTATTGCACCAAATCTGCAGTGTTCTTCGCATTTTCCGCATTGAACACACAACCTTTCATCCAACACAGCAACTCTAGATGCCTTGAACTCATGTTTCTCCAACACCTCAGGTTCTAGGAGCATATGCAGGTCTGGAGCATCTACATCACAGTCAGTTAAAACAGCATTTTGGGCAAGTACCGCAAGAGAAGCTGTCACGCTCGTTTTTCCTGTTCCGCCCTTTCCGCTTAACACAGTGATTTCTTTAACCATCAGCTATGCCCCTTAATTTTATCTCGAACTTCCAGAAACTTCTCTTTCCACTCAGGCATTTCCGCCACGAAGGGGACTCCACGGGAGTAGAGTTCTGCAATTCTTTTGCTGAAGGGAATCTCCATCAATAAGGGCATGTTTTCTATTTCGCAGTATTCGTAGACTTTTCTGTCGCCGAGGCCTGCACGGTTTATTACAACGCCCATGGGAACTTCAAGGTCTTTCAAAACTTGAACCGTTATTTTTAGATCATGCAAACCGAAGGGAGTTGGCTCCGTCACAAGGATGCAGTAGTCAGTTCTGTGAACTGAACCAACCAGGGAACATGCGGTGCCGGGGGGAGCGTCTATTACCACGTTTTTGTTGTTTTTGATTTGGTTTTTTACTGCCTTTATGAGGGGCACAGCCATCGCTTCTCCGACATTGAGTTCGCCGTAAACTAGCTCAACACCGTCTGCTTCTCCCTTTTTGATGACGCCTATCTGCCGTTCCTTTTCTGTTATTGCATTTTTTGGGCAGACTAATATACAGCCTCCGCAGCTGTGGCATAGTTCGGGAAAAACCATAACAGTTTTTGGCGCCACAAACAGGGCGTTGTAGGCACAGAACTTGGAGCACTTTCCACAATAATTACATAGCTCATCTGAAACGTCAGGAACCTTCGTGTACACTGGTTCTGTTTCGTTGATGTTTGGATGTAACAAAATGTGGGAGTTCGGTTCTTCAACGTCGCAGTCAAGGAGTTGCACGTTTTCTAGGGACAGCGCCAGATTTACGGCAACAGTTGTTTTTCCTGTGCCGCCTTTTCCGCTGGCAACCGTTATGATCATGTGGCTTCCCCTTTCTTTTCGGGCATATCTGTCCGTTGTGCAGTTTTCTAGTGGTGATGGGCGTGATGACAGCCTTGAGTTAGCTCTTGAAGTTCGTTGTTTTTATATGCAGTAACGACTTCTCTGACAGTGCTTGCTTCTGTCCTCAAAACAGCAACACCTGCATCTTGGAACATCTTCAACGCTTTTGAACCTAAACCATAAGTAACTAGGGCTTTTGGTTGTAGCTGCAGAATTCTGTCAGGTGGAAGACCCACACCGCCAAAATGTTCACTTGTGTTAGATATAGTGCCTTGTCCAATCACATTACCGTCGTCATCTAAATCAATGATAGCATAGAACGGCGCCCTTCCAAAATGCTGCGAAAGCTGCGAATCGATACCCTTCTCATCCGAGACAGGAACCACAATTCTCACATTCACTTCCATCCCACCTCCTTTTTCCTTTGAAATTCTTTAGAATCTCCTCAAACTTCTTTTAACGTCTAATCTTAAACCGTTGATACACATGAATTTACCGTCCTCTGCCAAGACCTCTTCCCATTCCAAAATGTCCACCAACAGTCGGATTGCCTACTTCCTGAAGTTCACCCTTCTTATATTTCTCAACAGCCTCTTTAACGCTGCCAGAAGCTCCTGTTACAATCTTTATTCCTGTTGCAGACAGCACATTGAACGCGTTAGGTCCAACATTTCCAGTTAAGACAACTTTGACACCCATATTCACTACAGTCTGAGCGGCTTGAATTCCAGCTCCATGGGCTGCACCAGAAGAATCATTCACAACAACATCAAACTCCATGGTCTCAGAATCAACTATCACAAAGTATGGACATCTGCCAAATCTTGAATCCACCTCAGCATCTAAACTGCCTGAAGATGCAGAAACACATATTTTCATTTTAGTCATCTCCCTCCTGATTCCCAGTTACTCCTTTTTTGCATCCAAAAAATCCTCTACCTTCTTCACTATCTCCGTGAAGGCTTTTGCGGCTGGCGAATCCACATGCCCCATAACAAAAGGTATGCCCTTATCCGCTTCTTCACAAATTTCAGGGTCTATTGGGATTTGCCCAAGAAAAGGCACATCTAACTCTTCTGCTAACCTTTTCCCGCCCCCAGCCCCAAGGATGTTGATTTTCTCACCACATTTTGGGCATGTGAAGCCGCTCATGTTCTCCACGATACCTATAACGGGGATTCCCATTTTTCTGGAAAAACTCACTGCCTTCTTCACTACATCCTCAGAAACCTCAGAAGGAATCGTAACTATGATTGTACCGTCCATGTCGGGAATGAGCTGCATAGCAGTCAGAGGCTCGTCACCAGTTCCAGGAGGGGCATCAATGAAAAGAAAATCAAGTTCACCCCACATGAAGTCTGACAGGAATTGCCTAATCACCTGCATCTTTAGGGGTCCACGCCAGATAACTGGAGTTTCTTGACTTTTTACTAGAAAGTCCATGGACACAACTTTGATTCCTTCTGGTCCAGTTACTGGTAAAGCACCTACTGGTGAAATCGGGCATTTCTTTCCTTTCACGCCAAGCAGTTTTGGTACACAAGGCCCATGTATATCCACGTCTAAAATTCCAACACGGTCCTTATAGCCGTGCAACGAAAAAGCCATCGCCAAATTTGCTGCTACAGTACTTTTACCCACGCCTCCCTTTCCACTGATTACAGCAATCTTGTGTTTGATGCGACCAATGTTCTTTTTGAGTTTCTGTTCCTTCTCTGTGAACTCAGTCATTGCTTTTTCCGGGGCAATTGGTTTCTCCATATCTATCACTCATTAAATTTTTGAGGGCTATCTTGTTTACAAAACAAAACATTTAATAAAAGTTTCGTTTATAAAAATAACACTGACCAAAGATGGATAAGATTGACTGGAAACTAATAAAGCAACTCCGATCAAACGGAAGAAAAACCTTCAAAGAATTGGGGGAGGCAATTGGCTTCACAAGCTTGGGCGCAAAAAAAAGAGTTGAGAAACTTCTCAAAAAAGACATCATTAACATCTCAGCCCTCGTTAACACGGATGCCTTGGACCTACGCCTAGCACTGATTCTACTCGAGATCGAAAACGCAGAAACTCTGAGGAACATAATTGACCGATACAACAAATGTCCCCGAGTGATCAACTTCTTCACAACCATGGGCGGATACAATTTAATTGCCTTAGTGATGGCGGAGGATCAAACAACTCTTGAGAGCGAATCCATGGAAAAATGTGGATTAAGGAGTGGTGAAGGAATCAGAAGGTCAGAAGTCTACCTCATAGGAAGAGTGCATCACTACCCATTCTTACCGCTGAAAACAGACATCATAGAAGCAGAAGGCGATATCACCCCGTGTGGAGTCCAGTGCAAGGACTGTCAATCATTTCAGGATAAAAAATGTGTCGGATGCCCCACTTTGAGCTATTATAGAGGTCCAATTGAATTGTAAATTGGCGCATAATCCTTTTGTGTGTTCGAATTCTGGAAGAGGGAAAACCTTAAAAACGTTGAGCAGAAGGGGTTTTGCGAGGGCTATGGCCTTCATTGAACTTGGCAAGAATTTAATAGTTCATTCAAAATAATGGCATAGTGAGGTTGGTGGAGAATGGCTGAAATAGGATTAAGGACACGAATGCTGGTTAAAGACGTAATGACCAGCCCAGCAGTCACAGTCCCCGAGAACACATCAGTCGACAAGACAGCTCAACTCATGAGCAGTGATAAATTGGGTTGCATCATCGTAACCAGCAAAGATGGAAAAGCTCTTGGAATCATAACCGAAAGTGACCTCGTAAGGCGCGTTTTAGCAAAGAATATTCTTCCAAGAAAGTTAACTGCCAAAGAAGTTATGTCAACGCCATTGATTACCGTAGACCCAGATGAGTTGCTGACTGAAACAGCGAGACGAATGAGTAAACTTGATGTCCGAAGATTCGGCGTCATTTACAAAGGAAATCTTGTGGGAATAATATCCAGCAAAGACATTCTAGCTATAACTCCTGAGCTTCTCGACAACATGCAGGAAAAAGCACGCATCGAGTGCAAAGTTGAAGTTGAAGAGGAAAACATCGAGTCTGCGCCTTTAGCGGGATACTGTGAACAGTGTGGAAGTTGGTCCGACAACCTCGCTGACGTTGAGGGAAACTACCTCTGTGAAGAGTGCCAGTCGGAGCTTTAGAAGCAGTTACTGAGGACACATCTTTTGTGTGCTCAGGACGCAATGAACCGAAGTTTCTCTAGTAGATGTGATTAAGTCTATTCTTTATGTTGAGGGGGTTTCAGTTTGAGTAGAATTGCTGGAGGAAGAAGAGAGACCTTCAGGCGCATATTAAAAGAAAAGGCGCCTTCTGAGTTGAAGGCACATTCCTCTAAAAGAATTGACGGAGAGATAATGTCAATCACCAAAACCTCTGTTGTTAGTATGGCAATCACAACAAAGGTAATTGACGGCATTCAGCTTATGGTTGATAGGGGCTTTCGCAGAATACCCCTAGTTGACCCGGGAACTAAAAGGCTTCGAGGCATAGTAACGGCTTACGACTTTATAGACTATCTTGGGGGAGGCGAGAAGTTCCAAATAATCCAGAGGGAATATGCTGGCAACTTCTTTAAGGCAATAAATGAGCCTGTCAGACACATTATGACATCTGATGTGGTTTCTGTTTCTTCCTCTGCTAAGATCAATGATGTAATAGACCTCATGGTTAACCGTTATGTCGGATGCTTGCCTATTGTTGATAAAGAAATTAGGCTCCGTGGAATAGTGACTGAGCGGGACATAATCAGGATTTTCGGGGGAGTGTTGAGTGGAACAAAAATTTCGGAGCTAATGTCAACAAAGGTTGTTGTAGCCACTCCAGAAACATCAATTTTGGAAGCTGAAAGGTTGATGGTGGAAAATGGGTTCAGGCGGTTACCCCTCTTTTCCGAGGGTAGAGTCATCAATGTCGTAACGGTCACAGATATTCTGCGTTTCTTTGGATCAGGCAAGGTCTTTCAGAAACTACGCTCGGGAGCCATCGGTCAGGTCTTGCGAACACCTGCCGTCGAAACAGCTACTGGAGAGGTTGTGGTGATTGAACAGGATGTTGATGCGGGCGAGGCTGCGAAGATTATGTTGGAGAAGGGTGTGGGTACAATGCCTGTGTTAGAAAATGAGAAAATGGTAGGAATGCTGACTGAACGAGATTTCTTCAAGCTTGTCGCATAATTATAATATAATAGGATTGAGAGACTTTACTTTCTTGAAGGAATGGATGCTTGCAAGTAGACACAGTCCTCATCAATGGTAAAGTCTGTATCCGAGGAATCATGGTTGAAGCAGGCATTGCCATTGATGAAGGAAAAATCGTCAAAATAGCTAAGACCACAAACCTGCCTTTAGCCT
>PIXS01000256.1 GCA_003096255.1 Candidatus Bathyarchaeum sp.
ACGCCACAAATTATAGAAAGCCTATGCGTAGGATGCGGTATCTGCGTTAGGAAATGCCCATTCAAAGCCATCTCTATCGTCAACTTGGCGGATGAGCTGGACACAGATTGCAGCCACCGTTTCGGACCAAACACATTCAAGCTCTTTCGTCTCCCAACGCCCTCCCCTGGCGTAGTCCTAGGGCTTCTGGGACAAAACGGTATAGGAAAAACAACTGCACTACACGTTCTTTCCGGAGAACTCAAACCAAACCTCGGAGAATACGACAATCCTCCAGACTGGGAGCAACTGATTCAGCATTTCCGCGGCTCAACACTCCAAGACTACTTCCAGCGGCTTAGCGAGGGAAACATGAAGGTTGTGCACAAGCCCCAGTATGTAGACAAAATCTCCAGGGTAGTCTCAGGCAAGGTCGGGGAGCTGCTAGAAAAAGTTGACGAACGAAAAAAGCTTAGTCAGCTAGCTGAGCAGCTTCAGGTAAAAACTATCGGGAACAGAAAACTGAACGTTTTGAGTGGCGGAGAACTTCAGCGGGTAGCCGTAGCCGCCTCTATATGCCGAGAAGCAGACGTTTACCTCTTCGATGAGCCCACCAGCTACTTGGATGTGAAGCAGCGGCTGCAGGTAGCAAAGGCTATCAGAACACTGAAAGAAGACGAAAAAACGGTTATTGTTGCCGAGCACGACTTGGCGATTCTCGATTACTTGTCTGACCAAATATGCATCTTTTACGGTGACCCCGGAGTTTACGGTGTAGTTTCTCATGTTCACGGGGTAAGAGTTGGAATAAACATTTACCTTGAAGGATACATTCCAGACGAGAACGTCAGATTCAGAAACGAGCCCATCATCTTTCACGTTAAGCCACCCGAAGCAGGATTGACGGCAGGAGAATCGCTGTTGAGGTGGACTGAAATAAAGAAGTCTTTTGGAGAATTTGAGTTTCAGGCAGTTTCTGGGGAAGTGAAAAGGGGCGAAGTAGTTGGAATTTTCGGACCTAACGGGATTGGAAAAACCACGTTCGTGAAGGTGCTTGCTGGACTTGAAGAGGCAGATTCTGGAGAAACATCCGCTGAGGAAGGACTGAAAATCAGTTACAAGCCCCAATACATTTCGCCGCAGTACACTGGAACCGTTGAAGACCTGCTAAAGGAGACGGCAGCCAAAGAGTTTGGAACAAGCATATATCACAGTCAGATTCTTCAGCCCCTCAAAATCCCTGTTCTACTAGACCGTGACGTGAACGAGCTGAGCGGCGGAGAACTACAAAGAGTAGCCATTGCCGCATGCCTATCCCGAGAAGCGGAACTGTATCTTCTTGACGAACCAAGCGCCTACCTAGACGTTGAGGATAGGCTTTCTGCTGCTCGGACAATTCGGCGGGTGATCGAAAACAGAAAAGTCACAGCATTCGTGGTTGAACATGATGTTGTGGCACAGGATTTCATTGCTGATCGTCTCATGATTTTCGGTGGAGAGCCCGGACTTAGGGGTTTTGCTAATCCGCCAACAGATCTTCGTAATGGCATGAACAGTTTCCTCAAAGACATGGCTATCACGTTCAGGAGAGACCCGCAGACGAAGCGCCCAAGAGTGAACAAGGACGGCTCTCGGCTAGACCGAGAACAAAAAGAGATGGGCGAATACTACTACATAAGCGCCGAAAACTAACGAATCAACTTTTTGGCTAGTCCACGTTTGTAGACAATTAAGACCACGGGCAATGCAATAAGCAGAATCAGCATGGGCGTTCCTGAGGGAAACTCTGGGATTAAATTGGTTCCGATCGCATACAAGTTTCCGTCATTTGATCCCACAAAAAGAAGCCCATCAGAAATTGCTGGAGATGACTCTACTGTGCCTTCAGTTTTGTAGGTCCAGATGGGGTCTCCTGTGAATGCGTCAAAGGCGTAAACGTAGCTGTTGTCGAGTCCAAAGTAGACTTTTCCGTCTGCTACAGCAGGTGAAGAAACAGAGTGTTCGCCGTCAAGTGGGCGGCTCCATTCAATGGTTCCGTTTTCTGGTTCTAAAGCGTAGACGCGGTTACCTGTTGGGACATAGACTGTGTTATATGCGAATGCTGCAGAAGCTTCAGTAGCTCCATCTAATAGGTGTTCCCACGTTCTGATTCCCATATCGTTTAGCCTACAAACTGTGCTGGTGCCATTGGTATTGGAAACAACAGCAAACATCTTGTCATCTGCTATTGTCACTCCGTTCTTAATCGTTTCAGCGTCACATGGGGCTATAGTTACCCAGAACCGTCCAGTTCCTTCCCTGAATTCGAAGCCGTTTAATCCAATATCTGTTCCTCGTAAAACAGTGGAAATTATTAGACCACTATTGGAACCGCTGTTGTCATATCCGAGCGTCGCAATTCCATGCGCGTGAGGCATCTTTTCACTGTAAAGATTTACTCCAACTGCTTCACTTAATGCAAACACTGTAGTATTTCCGTTCACGAACACTCTCGTGCCCACGATTAGTGGCGCCCCAAAACCTGCAGGTTCTCCAAGCGATTTTTTCCACACCTCTAATCCCGAATACATGTCTACGGCGTACGCGGTTCCAGAAGCGGATGTAATAAAGACCTTGTTGTGGGCAACTGTCGGAGAATTAGCATCCGTGCCTATCCAGAACTCCCAAATTTTTGCTCCACTGGTCACGTTAACCGCGTAGAGGTATCCGTCAGTGGAAGCTACGAAAACCATTCCTGCAGCTACAACAGGAGAAGACCTGATTGGTCCCCCCGTCTGGAACTTCCAAAAGGTTTGGTTACTGTCTGGGGCAGGACTTTCGGTGTAGCCTGTCCTTCCTTCGTTATATTGAAGGGTGCTCCACTCATACGAGCTGTCAACTGACGCCTGTGTGATGTTGATGCAAGAAAAGCAAACAAGCAATGAGCAAACAACAACCAGCGTAAGAAGATTTTTCGGGAGCCTATTCATGTCATTTTCTCGCCTTTTTTGGTTTGAACAGTTTTTGTTTACATATAACTAGTGCAACAGTAAACGTGACAAGCGCCAGCAAGATTGCAGTCA
>PIXS01000257.1 GCA_003096255.1 Candidatus Bathyarchaeum sp.
ACGAAATAGCCGAAGAAAGGGAGGGCACACACAGAAGGGAGCGGCTTCTGCGAATGCGAAAAGAAGCAGAAGAAATAATGAAAGCCCTCAAAGAGTTTAATCCGCGTCTTGTGGGAAGCGTTTGGAGGGGAACAGCCCGCAAAGGCAGTGACATAGACATAATCGCATTTTCCCAAGATTGTCTTCAGGTTTTAAGTCAGCTTCAGAAACACAATTTTGAGGTTGCACGCACAGAGCAGATTTCAGTAACAAAAGAGGGAGAAAAGGAGTCTTCTTTTCACATTCATATCTTTTTTCCGTCTGGAGACGAGGCGGAGGTTGTTGTTCGAAGCCTAATCACTTTGGGAAAACAAGAAAGATGTGAAACCTATGGAGATATTAAGACAGGACTGAGCCTCAAACAGCTCACAAAAGTCCTCAAGGAGAATCCAGTTCAGAAGTTTGTGCCAATATAGACTGACGTCTCTTTGGAAAAGCTGTTAATCAGCATTTAAATAGAGGTCTTATCACAGGAAAATATTAGGGAAACACTTCATCCCAGCACAGAAAATAGACATAGAAAGGAGAACGCCCAAAAATGGATCTTGAAAAGAAAAAGTTTCGAAGAATGTTTCCGAACTTGGCTCAAGAACTAGATAACGAAAACTGTGGAACAAAAATCAACTCTGTGCGTTCCGATCCCACTACTGGCGATAAAGCGGTCTCAAAAAAATTTACTGATTATTCACCAGATGTGATTGATTTTCTCCGCAGATGCGACAAAAAGGAGCAGGCGGAAGAGATAATCGATTACATGGAGAAGAGGAAAGAGATAAGCTGTGAATATGCCACAAAACTCAGAAAACAGCTAAAGAAGAAAGGCGTCAGAAGCTTTGGGTCAAAAAAAGAAGATGACTACTACTTAAAACAAGACGGATTCTAAACCAGAAAAACAGAAAAGAAAAAAGGGTTGCCGAGTTCAAGTTGAAGCTGCCGATTTATCAGCGCTTCAAGGCTATTTCGATTGTTGAAACGTTTTTTGTTCCGTCTTCTCGTTGCAGTTCTTCGGTTCCTATTTCTATTTTGTCGGCTTTCAGGTCTTTCAGGAATTTGCGGCGAACTATTTCAACAGCATCAACAGCTGTAGTGATTGCACGTCCCCGAGCCTTCACAGTAACTTCTTTGACATCAGCTGAATTGAAGTGGGTAATCACTGCCATAACGTAGCTCATTGCAGGTTTCGTTCCAACATAGATTGTGTTATCCTCTGACACACAGACACCTCCTTCTTTTATTGTCTCCTTTGTTTTGGTTGTTTGGAATCAGATTCACAGAGTAAACCTGCTTCCACTCCTGCTATTTTCATTTGTTTTCCTTTTTAATTTTTGGCAAAAATGAGGTTGAAAGACTTTTGTTTCGTTAATCCCATTAACAGGTTAACATCAAGGTGTTGACGACTATGAAGCGTGCCTTAATCTCAGTTTATAACAAGACAGGCATCGTTGATTTTGCCAGAGAACTAGACAAAATGGGAGTTGAGATAATTTCAACTGGCGGAACCTATGAAATGTTGAAGAGTACGGGAATCAGATCTGTGAAACATGTTTCAGAGGTTACTGGGTTTCCGGAGATACTAGAAGGCAGAGTTAAGACTGAGCACCCAAAGCTGATGGGCGGTATACTTGCCTTAAGAGACAAGGAAGAGCATGTGAGGGATCTTGAAAGGTATGGAATAGAGGCAGTTGACTTGGTTGTCTGTAACCTGTATCCCTTCGAAAAGGTAACGGCTAAAGGAGCAGACATGAAGACTGCCCTAGAAAACATTGACATAGGCGGACCCAACATGATCAGGGCGGCAGCAAAAAATTTCGAAAACGTGATTGTAGTCGTTAAACCCAGCAGATACAACCAAATCATCAGCGAATACAAAAAGAACGGCAACGTAACTGCTACAACAAGAAAGGTTTTGGCTGTGGAAGCCTTCAAAGAAACTGCAAGATACGACAAGGCAATTCACAGGTTCCTAGAAGCGTCTAGTTCTTGATAGTGTGGAGACGTTTTATATTCGGCTCTGAGAAGTAACTTCTGTTGCGGGGTCTTGCTGATGATTAAGATTGCTTGTTATGGGGGAGTGAATGACATTGGAGGAAACAAGCTTCTTGTGAAATTCGATAAAGGGTCAATATTCCTCGACTTTGGCCTGTCATACAGCCAAGAGAGCCAGTTTTTTGAAGAATTTCTGCAGCCTCGGTCAGCATGCAAAATACATGACTTGTTGAATTTGGGTTTGTTACCCCACATAGATGGCGTCTACAGGCAGGATGCCCTCTGCCCAAAGGATTTCGAAAATTACGAAGTTAAGGCAAAAGATTTGTGGAAACTGGGCATACAAAGTTTTGAGGAGGCAGCGAAGACAGGTTCTTGGCATCCTGACGCCCTGTTTATTTCCCATGCCCATCTGGACCATTGTGGGTATGCTCCATATTTGGGGGGTATGCCGTTTTTGTGTTCCGAGATGACACAGAGGCTGATGGAGGCGGTGTCTGAAATTGGGAATTTGCAGGGTTTGGATAAGCAGTTGACGGCTGTTAAAAGACGTGAAATGGGGACTCTGAAGACGGGCTTTTTTTCAGGTGAACCAAAAGTAGGTTACTCGAAGTATGAAGAAGAGCGGGAATTCCAGTGTTTGGAGCATAAGAAATCTCAAGCAATAAAGAATGATTTGACGGTTACAGGCTTCAATGTTGACCATTCGATACCTGGCTCGATGGCTTGTCTCGTTGAATCCAATGACTCTCAGGTGCTGTACACTGGAGACATAAGGTTCCATGGCAAATCTGGCTACAATCTGGGAGATGAACTAAAGGGGCTTGCGCCAGACGTGATGTTTTGTGAAGGCACCCGCATCGACAAAAATGAGCCAGACGACGAAAAGAAGGTGGAAACAGACCTCGCCGACATAATATCACAGTGTGAGGGGCTGGTTATGGTCGGTTTCACTTGGAAGGATATAGACAGGTATGAGACTGTCCGTGACGCGGCAAGAAAAAGTGGCAGAATCCCAGTTTTTGATCCGCGGCTAGCTTACTTGTTGGCTAAGATTGGGAGAAGCGCCTATGATGAGGGCGCCAGGGTGTTTCTTGAGAGATGTGGATGTATGCTCTATTCTCCAGGCGACTACAGCAACTCCAAGCACAAGGTTGGGGACATGGCTCTTTCGGAGTGGAGCAGCAAACGAGACAACATAGTGGTTGACACGAAACATTTGGAGAATGGAATATCCGCCCTTGAGCTCAGTGAGAATCCATCCAGCTATGTGCTGCATTTGGACTATTTCAGGTTCAAAAACATGCTAGATTTTGTTCTTCCAGAAGGCTCCGTGTTTGTGAGGGCACAGTGTGAACCATTCAATCCCAAAATGGAGCTTTCTCACGAACGACTGATACGGTGGCTGAAGCACTTCAAAATCAACGCGGATAACGACTGGAATCCTTACCAGATTCACGCTAGCGGTCACGCGTCGGGTCCAGAAATACAGGAAATGATAGATCAAATCAAGCCCAAGCTCCTAGTTCCCGTGCACACTGAACATCCTGAACTGTTTAGGAATCCTGCAGGCACAATTCACATGCCCGAAAAGGGAGTAGAAAAAAGGATAGGATAAATGTTTTTTAGAGTCCGAAAAACAGGTTATTGTGGAGTTGTGAATGTTTTGAGCGCAGATTTTTCATTGAACGAACTGAATAAACCAGACTGGAACAATCTTACCGTAATGGCAAAGAAGCATACGCCCATTATCGAGGCGCCCAGCAAAGTAAAAGCAGACGAGCCCTTCGCCGTGAAAATCAAGGTTGGAGGAATCGACGGAGTTGAGCACCCTAACACTTTGAGCCACTGGATAAACTGGGTTGCCCTCTACGCTGGAGACCGATTGATAAGCAGAACAGCCCTTGGTGCTGAGCTGTCAGACGGCTACGTCCTAACAATCAATGTGACACTAAAAGAATCAGCCACCCTACGAACACAAGAATTCTGTAATCTACACGGAGTCTGGGAAGGAAAACCAAAAGAAATCACAGTCGAGTAAACTCTCAGAGTTTGGAAGCCAAGTTTTTGGCGTCCATCCTTATTTTTTGCAGTTCCTCTTTTGTAGGTTTGCCTCTGATGTCGCCCATTCTGCCTTTTGTGCTGCGTTCCCCATTGCCAATGAATTCGCTGAGAACATACCATTCATCCACTACCGTGAATCCGATGTGCTCAAAGAATTGACCCATATACAAGCCCACGGGCGTTGCCTCGCGGAGTCCAGTGTGGGGTCCAGAATAGGTGCAGAACATTAGGGCATATTTTCCAGGAACTTTTGGTGCACCTGTCTTGATTCGTCCCTGTTTTCTGTTTTCGCTAAATTTTTTGAGCAAAAAATCGGTAACCTGCTTGGGCGGATGCCACTGAATAGAGGGGGCGCCAACACAGACAAGATCATAGTCAAAATAGTCTATGTTGTCTGCTTCTGTTGTTCGCTTCAGAGAAACGTTTACTCCAGCAGCCTCTAAGCCCTCTTTTATTGCGTACGCCACTTTCTCGGTGTTTCCGGTGTTAGACCAGTAGAGAATTAGGGCACTCTTCACAGTGATTACGCCTCGTTTGGTATGAAATAAAACGGAGGTTATGCTACTTTTTTTCGTCAAGGATTAGCATGGTTATTGTTGACCTGACCTCGTCTAGGCTTCGCACCTTCCATGTGACAATCTCTTTGAGTTTGTCCATACTGTCTGCTTGGACTTTGGCGACTACATCGTAGACTCCGTAGACAGGAAAAATTTCTACGACAGCGTCAAGTGTTTCCAAAATTTCTACCACTTTCTCCATGAATTTTGGTTCGGTGTTGATCAACACATAAGCCATTGGCATAACAAATCTCTCCACATTTAATTCGGCTAGATACACTAAATAATGTTTCTTCTCAAAGCGAATGCCTAAAATTCACGTAATATAAGCAGCAAATGTGAACCATGTGGCAGATTCAGTTTTCCATGTAATCAAGCATTCGTTTTTGGATGCTTCCATCCTTTAGCCCCATAACAAACTCTACCACATCGTTGGGTTCCCTGAACCGCAACTTGATTAGGCTCTGGAAGCCCCAATCTGAACATTTTATGCGGCTAATGGTTGAGGCGGCGCTAACCGATTTGGCGAAATCTTCGGTGAGGTTGTAGGTGGCTAAGAAGGCTCCACACCAGACGTCTCCTGCTCCGGTAGTGTCAACAACCTTTTCTGGAGGCAAAGTCAAGGCAGGAACCATCTGCAGGTTACCGTTTTCTTCACTGATTATGGCACCCAAGCTTCCCAAAGTGACAATCAGCCTTTTGGCTTTGAGAATTCTGACTGCAGAAGAGAGGGAGTCTGTTTGGGCTAACGCTTTGGCTTCCGTGTCGTTTACAACAAAAAAGTCTGCCTTTAAAGCAATGTCCTTGAGGATTCGCCTGTTTCTGCGCCCGTCTCTTATGTAGTCTATCCACGTGTT
The DNA here is from genome assembly GCA_003096255.1 of Candidatus Bathyarchaeum sp. The sequence continues at coordinate 5,504 of PIXS01000257.1, forward strand.
TACGGAAACTTTGGTTCCTGGAGACTTCTGCTTTATTTTGTCTACTATTTTTACGACCTTTGAAGGCTGCATAGGTGAAATATGGAAGATGCTCTTGTGTCTAAGCCATTTGGCGGATATTCTGCGGGACGTTATCTTGGAGCCAGCGCCGTGAGATGCTTTCAGGTAATGGGCTTCCCAGCGGCGGTCGTACCTGATGTGAAACCTTGTGGAGGGCTCATCATATATTTTCACGTCCTTGTAGGGCAGAAGCTTCAGGGCATCAAGGAACTGGTTGTCTTTTCCTGTGGCTGAAATCAAGGTGACGTTTGGTGATAGGGTTCTGGCTGCCATCGCCGCGTAAAGGGCTGCGCCTCCAGGCTGAAGTCGGGTACCGTTAACATTTTCGACTTTGTCAACAGAGATGTGCCCCACAAAAACCAGTCTTTGAGCTGACAGCCTACATTCCACCCCTAAGCATCATTTGATCCCCTTTCTATTCACACAGTTAGTGGGGTTCGGTTTGAATAATCTTGCCCTCAAAACCTGAAGCATGTCTTGATTAAACAGCTAATAATTCACTCAGCTCTGGAAAGACAACTTTTATCAGATATGCTACATTGAATAGCGATATAATCAGAGAGCGTAATGAACGTTGAGCAGTAAACAAGATTCTCTGCTACGGTTTCGACTGAAACGGAATCTGCAGAGGCTAGCAGCCAGAGAAGGCAGAGGGACAGAACTGGTCTCACTTTATGTGCCCCCAGGGCGTCAGGTCAGTGAAGTAGTGGCAATGCTAAACAACGAGTATGGAACAGCCACGAACATCAAATCTAACACTACTAGAAAGAACGTTCAGGACGCTATAACTAGGGTTACACAGCGAATGAAGATGTTCAAGAAGGTGCCTGAAAATGGGCTGGTGCTCTTCTGTGGAGCCATCCCCCAGAATGGTCCGGGAAGCGAAAAAATTGAGTTATACATAATATCGCCTCCTGAGCCAATCCAGATTTATTTGTATCGCTGTGATGCCAGATTCCACACTGAACATCTGGCAGAGTTCTTGAAAGATAAAGAAACCTTTGGGATTATTGTTTTGGATTCTTCAAATGCAGTTTTTGCCACGGTCCGAGGAAAAAGCCTCGAGATTGTGAAACAAATTAGCTCGGGTATTCCTGGAAAGTTCAGGGCTGGTGGGCAGTCTGCGAGAAGGTTTGACAGGCAACGTGAGGCAAAGATGCAGGAGTTCTTCAAACGTGTAGGAGAGCATGCCGACGAAATTTTTCTGCCTATCGAAAACCTGAAGAGCCTGCTTTTGGGTGGTCCTGGACCCACAAAATTTGATTTTGAGAAGGGCAACTACCTTCATTACACACTGAAAGAGAAGATTGTAGCTACCCTAGACACATCTTACGTGAACGACAGGGGAGTGGAGGAGGTTGTGGAGAAATCTGAGGAGATTCTGCGGCGGATACGTTATGTTGCAGAAAAAAAGATTATGCAGAAGTTTCTCCGCGAAATCGGTCAGGACACAGGCTTAGCCACATACGGCGAAGAGGAAGTAAGAAAATACCTGAATAGTGGAATCGTAGACACCCTTTTGCTTTCCGAAGACCTGGAAAAAGTCAGGGTTCCAGTGAAGTGTGGCTCCTGTGACTACACCAACGAAGAAACTATGAAGATGCATGAGGTTGCAGAGTTTGAACAGAAAACAAACGGTGCTACATGCCCAAAATGTACTGTTCCGACTCTTGCAGTAGGGGAGACTAAGGAGCTTATTGATGAACTGGCAGAAACAGCTGAGCTGGCAGGAACAACAGTAGAGGTTTTGTCTGGGGACACAGAAGAAGGACAGATGCTAAAGAAATCCTTTGGCGGAGTAGCCGCGATTCTTCGCTACAAAGCCGCAGCCTAATACTCGGCATCAAAATATACGTCTTCGTATCCTTTGACTTCTCGTCCTTTGCTTTCTGGTTTGATGCACATTTGTTCTACTTTGAGGGTTCCTGAGAGATCCTCTTTTGCGTCGGCTAAGATGACCGCTTTTTGCTCGTCTTTGGTGTATATGGTTAGTTTCTGGATGGGCGCATTCAAGGGCTTCTGGTTCTCTGCTTTGTCTCTGCGAATTTCTCCCATCAAAGCAACAATCAAGTCACCCTTCTCCTCTACCGTTTCATCAACCAGCTCCTCCTGTAGGACGGGCCATAAAGAAACGTGGATGCTCTCAAGGCTCTTGTCATCCGCAAACATAATCTGGTAAAGTTCTTCGGTAATGTGGGGTGAGATTGGGGCTAGAAGCTGGATGATTCTGTAAATTGCAGTGTAGAGAGTGTATTGGGCAGCGGTTCTTTTTTCTTCGCCATAAGTTTCTGGCTGGTAGAGCCTGTGTTTTACGGCTTCGATGTAGTTGTCGCAGAAGTTGTGCCAAGTGAATTTCCTTATTTTGTCAGTGGCTACGTTGAATTGGCAGGTGTCCATTGCCTCAGTTACATTTTTGGTGACCTGCTCCATCTTGCTGAGGAGCCAGCAGTCGATGAGCTCCAGTTTTGGTGGTTTACTGTTTGGATCGTAGTCTTTGAGGTGCATTCCCGCAAACCGTGATGCGTTCCATAGTTTTCTGAGGAATCTCCATGCATACTCGACGTCTTCCCATCTGAAGGGAATGTCTGAGCCTGTGGCGCCTCCGCCTGTAGCCCATTGACGGGGCGCATCAGCTCCATATTTTTGGAAGACTTCTGGGGTGGCTACGAAGTTGCCGAGGCTTTTGCTCATTTTTCTGCCGTCGCTTCCAAGGACCATGCCGTTGATGAGGACGCTCTTGTAGGGTTTCTCGTCGAAGAGGGCAAGTCCACGAACCATAAGATAGTATGCCCATGTTCTGATGATGTCGTAGCCTGAGGGATGCACGTCAGCGGGATACAGTTTTTGCCAGTCCTGTTTGTCTGGCCAGCCTGCATGAACGGCGCAGGTTATGGAGGAGTCGAACCATGTGTCCAGCACGTCCGTTTCGGGGATGAACTCGGTGCTGCCACATTTGGGGCACTTGTCAATTTTTGGGGGGCTGATTCTTGGGTCTATGGGCACCCAGTTAGGTTCGGCTAAGATGATTTCTTGGCATTGTTTGCAGTACCATACTGGGATTGGGGTTGCGAAGATTCTTTGGCGTGAGATTACCCAGTCCCAGTCTAGGCTGTTGGTCCAGTCTATCATCCGTTTTTTCATGTAATCGGGATACCAAGTGACATCCAGAGTGTTCTTTTTGACTTGCTCTGTGAAGATTCTGGTTTTCATGAACCACTGTTCATGTTCCAGTATTTCGATTGGGTGCTTGCATCTCCAGCAGCATCCAACCTCCTGATGCAGAGGCTCCAGTTTTTCCAAAAGCCCTTCAGATTCCAAGTCTTTTACGATGGCTTTTCGTGCCTCTGTAGCGGTCAAGCTCGCATATTTTCCTGCATTTTCGTTCATTCTTCCTTTGTCGTCTATGAGAATGATGGGAGTGAGCTTGAGGGCTGAAACGGCTTGAACGTCGGCTTTGTCGCCGTATGTGCATATCATGAGGACGCCTGTGCCGAATTCGGGGTCTACCTCTTTTTCGGCTATGATTTTGACTTGGCGGTCTGCTACGGGGTCTGTGATGTTTTTGCCGATGTATTTGTTGTATCGTTCGTCTTCTGGGTTGACGGCTACGGTTACGCAAGCCTGTAAGAGTTCAGGTCGGCTTGTAGCGATGGTCAGATGGTTTCTGTCGTCTAGCATGAATTTGATGTAATGGAGGGTGCCTTGTTTTTGTTCATGTTCTACTTCTGCGTCTGCGATTGCTGTTTCGCAGCTTGTGCACCAGCTGATGGGATGGGTTCCCTTGTAGATTAAGCCCTTATTATGAAGCATAATGAAGCTGAGCTGCGTGTTTTTCCAGTAGTTGGGGTTCATGGTTTTGTATTCGGTTGTCCAGTCTACACTGCAGCCAAGCCTGACGATGGCTTGTTTCATTATGGTTATGTACTTGTTGATGACTTTCTTGCACAGCTTAACGAACTCTTGCGGGGGCAAGTCGGTTTTTTTGATTTTGTGGATTTCTTCTGTTTTGACTTCTGTGGGGAGTCCGTGGCAGTCCCAGCCCTGTGGAAAGAGGACGTTGTAGCCTCTCATGCGTTTGTATCGGGCTAGGGCGTCTATGTATGTCCAGTTGAGGACGTTTCCCATGTGAAAGTTGCCTGAAGGGTATGGAGGAGGAGTGTCTATGGTGAAGAATGGGCGGCTGCTGTCTGCGCGG
>PIXS01000258.1 GCA_003096255.1 Candidatus Bathyarchaeum sp.
CAAACTAGGTTCTCAAAATGATATGGTCTAGAGAAGGCAGTACGGTAGATTTTGCTTCAAAATACTTAATAGATAAACCATTAACCTCAAAATTGAAACGAGCGGGGGTACCCGAGCCAGGTCTAAATAGCGGGTCAAAATTAGATCCCCTAGGAAAAGGGGGAGGACTTAAGATCCTCTGGCGCAGGCCTCCACGGGTTCGAATCCCGTCCCCCGCACCATCTGTTGGCTTTTTTGTGTATAATATCCATTTTTTTGTTGTAAATGTTTGTATACTGTTTAAAATATACTAGATGTCTAAAGTTGTTTATTATTAATTCTATTTGACTACCAAATGATTTTAATAACTGTTCTTAATCCGAATTAACTATGTCTCTGATTCGTATTTCAGGTTCACAAGTATTATCCACAACATTAGTCCTTTTTGACTGGTGTAGTGGGTTCCTTGAATAGGAGATGCACTTGAATGAAGAACCATGGGGTGCCACCATTACCTAACGGAAGAACAGACAAGACCACAGAAGCGCCGATCAATGTCTTGTGTGTAGACGACGAAGCCATTTTTCTAGCAAGCACAAAACAGCTCTTGGAAATGGTTGCCCCTTTTCATGTGGACTTCGCATCCTCTGTCAATGATGCTCTAGAGAAGATGAAAGGTAAAGCGTTTGATGTTGTTGTGTCTGACTATCAGATGCCTGAGAAAAGTGGTTTGGACTTTTTGAAGGAACTCAGAGAGAGCGGGAACGATATTCCCTTTATCTTGTTTACTGGGAAAGGCAGAGAGGAAGTGGCAGTAAAGGCTCTCAATCTTGGGGCAGACAGGTACTTCAACAAGTTTGGGAATCCTGAAACCGTTTATGGCGAACTTGTTCATGGAATACGTCAGGCAGTGGCTCAAAGACGAGCAGAAAAAGAGATATGGGATCGAGAAGAGCGCCTACGAGCAATATTTTCTTCGTCTCCTGACGGCATGTTTACCAGCGACCTGAATGGAATCATAACCGACTGCAACCTAGAGACTCTGAAACTTGTAGAAGCTTCATCTATGTCTGACATAATTGGCAAACATTTTCAGACTTTTGTAGCAAAAGAGGAGAACGAAAAGGTAGATGCTGCCTTCAGTGAAGTGCTAGAAAAGAGCTTCGTAACTAATCGAGAAACCAAGTTATTAACAAAAAGTGGGGCTGAGGTTCCTATAGGTTTTTCTGCAAGCATACTCAGAGATGCATACGGTAAACCGGTAGGGGCTGTAGCGTTAGTAAGGAACATAAGTGACCGCAAGAAAGCGGAGGCATCGTTACGGCAGAGTGAAAACAAGTTTAGGGGCTTTTTTGAGAACTCTCCTGATTACTGCTACATAATTTCTCCAGAAGGAAAAATTGTAGACGTTAGTAAAACTGTCTTAGACTCCCTTGGTTACAGCAAGGATGAGCTTCTTGGAAAACCTTTACTATCAACAATTTATGCTCCATCTTCGCGGCAAAAAGCCAGAAATTTGTTTGAGAAATGGAAAAAAACTGGCAAAATTCGGAATGAGGAACTTGAAATAGTTACTAAGCAGGGCGAAAGACGGGCTGTTCTACTTAATGCTCATTCCGTTCATGATATTGATGGTCGGTTGCTGTATTTTGTTTCTGTTCAAAAAGATATAACCGAACACAAGAAGGCTGATGAGGCATTAAGAAAGTCTGAGGAAAAATATAGGGGCATTGTTGAGCTTTCTCCTGACGGCATAGCGACTATGAACCTGAAAGGCACAGTAACTTCTGTTAACAAGGCATTTTTGGATCTGACAGGTTTCTCTAAGGATGAAATTGTTGGGAAACATTTCACAAAACTGGGAACTCTAAGACTACAGGACATTCCCAAATATACGAAATTGGTTTACTCTATGTTAAGAGGAAAAAAGCCTGGACCTTTCGAATTTGATTATTTGCGCAAAGATGGGACTCAACGTTTAGGTGAAGCACGTATACGTGTGATGAAAGAAAAAGGCAAAACAACTGGTCTACAAGCGATTTTAGCCGACATTACTGAACGTAAAAAAGTTGAACATGAGCTTAAAGAGTCTGAGGAAAAATATCGAAGAATGGTTGAGCAGGCTCCTGACAGCATAATGACCTTCGACTTAAATGGGCTAATTACATCATGCAACGATACTGCAGCATCCATGTCAGGACAATCTAGAGAGGAGTTGATTGGGAAACATTTCTCAGAATTTAGCACTGTAGATGAAGCGCAGCTCCAAAGATTCAGGGACTTAATTCCTTTTGTTATTGAACGGGGCGCCCCTGAACCGTTTGAGGTTGTAAGACTAGACAAAGATGGGAATCCTGTTTATGGTGAAGTTCATCTCAGTTTACTGAAAGAAGGAAAAGAAGTAACTGGTTTTCAAACAATAACAAGAGACGTTACCGAACGTAAGGGAGCTGAAGAAAAGCTGCGAGATAGCGAAAAACGATTTAGGGAATTGGCAGAGTTACTTCCCCAAGTAATTTTCGAGTATAACCTGAATGGGATCCTCACTTATGTGAATAATGAAGCATACACAAGATTTGGGTTTTCTAAAGAAGAGTTTGACAAAGGAATCAACATAATGAAAGTTATTGCTCCAGAATATGTAGACAAAGCAAAAATGAATGTAGCCAAATTACTTAATGGAAAAAAATCACTAAACAACGAATACCAAATAATCAGAAAAGACGGAACTAGATTTCCTGCAATTATTAGTGGTGCTCCAATAATTAAAAGCGACAAAGTAGTCGGCGTCCGTGGAGTACTTATTGACATCACAGAACGCAAGAAAAATGAAGAAAAACATCTAGAAAGCGAAAAACGATTTAGGGAATTGGCAGAGTTACTTCCCGAAGTAATTTTCGAGTATGACCGCAATGGTAAACTGACGTATGCAAATCATAAAGCATACCGTAGATTCGGGTTTTCTAAAGAAGAGTTTGACAAAGGAATCAACATAAGGGAGTTTGTTGTGCCAGAAGAATTAGACAGAACAAAAAAGAATATGGCTACGTTACTTAACGGAGAAAAATCAATAAACATTGCACATAACCTAGTCACAAAAAATGGAACGAAATTTCCTGCAATTCTCAGCGGCACACCAATAATCAAAGACGAAAAAGTAGTAGGAGTACGTGGAATACTTATCGACATCAGTGAACAACAAAAAACAGTACAAGCCTTGGCCACGGAAAAGAAAAGACTCAAGGGAATAATGGAAAACGTAGACTTAATGATTGCATATTTTGACACTAATTTCAATTTTATCACAGTTAATTCTGCATATGCTAAGGGTTCAGGATACAAAGTTGAAGAACTAATAGGAAAAAACCATTTTGACCTATTTCCCGATGCAGAAAACCAGCGCATATTTGAAAAAGTCAGGGACACAGGCAAACAAGTATCATTTGTGGATAAACCATTCGAGTACCCTAACCAACCTGAAAAGGGAACAACATACTGGGATTGGACCCTCACTCCAATAAAAAATGATGCAGGAAAAACAGATGGACTTGTTTTGTCCCTAGCTGAAACCACACAACGTATGCATATGGAACAACAGCTTAAAGATTCTGAAGAGAAATACCATAAACAATTTGAAGAAAGCTTAGATGCAATCCTTTTAGCTGACCCAGACACAGGAATAATAATTGATTGTAACAGGGCTGCAACCCGACTCTTCGGTAAAAGAAAATCTGAGCTTGTTGGAAACCATCAGAAGATTTTGCATCCCCCTCAAAAATTACGGAGCAACTTTAGCCGCACTTTTATTGCCCACCGTGAAGACAAGGATGGAATAGCACTCGAATCCGAGATAGTTACCAAAAATGGTGAAATCAGGGACGTTATAATCAAAGGCAACATCATTAAACTGGGTAAAAGAAAAGTTGTTCAAGGAATATTCCGAGACATTACTGAACAAAAAAAAGCAGAAGAAAAGCTGCGAGATAGCGAAGAAAAATTCCGTACAATAAGTGATTCTGCCCAAGACTCTATAATTCTGCTTGATGAAAATGGAGAAATCGTTTATTGGAACCTTGCTGCCGAAAAAACGTTCGGTTACACAAAAGAAGAAGCGATTGGCAAAGAACTGCATAGTTTTATTACGCCAGAACGTTTTTACGAAAATTACCGTAAGGGCTTGAAGAAATTCAAGGTAACTGGACAGGGTTCTGCTGTAGGAAAAACTTTGGAACTCTTTGCTAAAAGAAAAGATGGAACAGAATTTCCAATAGAACTTTCTCTTTCAGCACTAAAAATTAAAGGCAAATGGTGTGCAACAGGCATAGTCAGAGACATCACTGAACAGAAGAAAGCTGAAACAGCACTTCGGGAGAGTGAGAAGCGTTTCAGAGAGTTAAGTGAATTGCTTCCCGAAGTAATCTTTGAAACAGATAAGAAAGGGTTTTTGAAATACGTAAATCATGCTGCATTTGAGCGATTTGGTTATTCTCATGAAGAGTTTGAGGCTGGTTTGCATGCTCATACGATGTTAGTTCCTGAGGATCGGAAAAGAGCCAGAGAGACTATGGCTAAGGTAATGAAAGGAGAGAAGACGGGGTCAAATGAGTACACTGCCCTAAGGAAAGATGGAACTACTTTTCCAATTATCGTTAATTCCACTCCTATCATTCATGGCGATAAAGTCATGGGAATAAGAGGAATAATGGTAGACATTACTGAGCGCAAGAAGGCAGAAGATGCTTTGGCTAAGGAGCGAAAAACTCTTGAAAAGGTTACAGGAAACTTGCAGGCTAGACTCGTGATGGTTTCAAAGGATTATCGCATTTTGTGGTCAAACAAGTATCTAACAGATGCCCTAGGTGACGTAACTGGAAAAATCTGCTATCGGGCTCTCAATAGGCGAGATAGCGTTTGTTCTGGATGTAAAGTTGCTGAAGTCATTAAAACTGGGAAGCGAGCAGTACATGAACAGCCAATCAATCATCCTAAACATGGGCAATACCTTCTTAGTATTACTTCCATTCCAATTAAGGATGAAATCGGAAACGTCACCGAAGTCTTGGAGTTAGCAGTTGATATTACCGAACGCAAGAAAGCAGAGGACGCGTTGAAAGACACACTGAAAGAAATGGAGACCCTTAACGAAAAACTAAGCGTCATCGGGAAACTAACTCGGCATGATGCTCGAAACAAGCTTTCTGTTATCGCAAACAATGTCTATTTAGCCAAAAACATGCTCAGCAAAGATACTGCCGCTTTAGAGAATCTGAACAGTATAGCGTCATCGATTGACCAGATAGAGAAGATTTTAGAGTTCGCAAGAAACTACGAGATGCTGGGTACTGAAGAGCTGTCGTATATAGATGTGAAGAAAAGTTTTGACGAAGCAATAATGCTCCTTTCGTGTCCCAATAACATTAAACCAATAAATGACTGTGAAGGCTTGAATGTGCGGGCGGATTCGTCGCTGAGACAAATCTTCTATAACCTGATTGACAACTCGATGAAATATGGAGAAAAAGTGTCCTACATCAAAGTTCACTCCACAGAAAGAAAGGACAATCTTAAGCTAATTTATGAAGATGATGGCGTTGGCATACCTAAAGCTGAGAAGGAGAAGATTTTCGTTGAAGGGTATGGGAAAGGCACAGGCTATGGACTATACCTAATACGAAAAATCTGTGAAAGCTACGGCTGGACCATCCAAGAAACAGGCGTATTTGGCAAAGGAATCCAATTCACTATAACAATCCCAAAAACAAACAAAAATGGCGAAACGAGTTACAGGCTCGATTAAACACCGTAACGTCATATCTGACTGACAAAAAATTTTAGGTGACAGACTTCACGCCTTCAGCGACGGCGTCAACTCTCTTTAGGTTACTGAGCAAAACGTTGAGGCGGTAGGAGCTTGTGCCCATCTTAATCAACTGTTTCACGATATAGTCTGGGCGAACAAAAAACCGTTGATAGGCATCATGGATCATCTGTTCAATCTCTTTGCAGGGCACAGCATCAGGCGAAACCTCAGAAACCATGACTCCTGTCTCCCAGTGCTTTTCTTCATCCACGATGCCCTGCATCTTGAGTTCTTCCCAAATGTCGGTTCCCGGAAAAGTGGCGAGAATGTTGAATTGGGGAATGTCCACTTGAATCTTCTGGGCAAAATCTAGGGTGTGCTGAATCTCTTTTCTTGTTTCGTTGGGAGCTCCCAAAATAAAGGACGCCACAATCACATCTATGCCAGCTTTACGGGCTTTTGCTGTTGCCTCTTCAGCCTGCTTTGGGGTTGTCCGTTTATCATAATAATCCAGAATCCGCTGAGTGGCGTTTTCGATTCCAAAATAAATCATTTTGCAGTTACCCCTCACCAGAGCCTGCACCATCTCTCTGGAAAAGTTGTCAACTCTGCCTTCGGCAAAAAATTCGATGTCAACTTTTTCTTTCTTTATTCTCTGGCACAGTTTGATGACTCTTTTTTGGTTCAGTGTGAAGTTGTCGTCCACAAAAAGGAACTGTTTGTAGCCTTGGCTGGACAGAAGATGCAGCTCCTCCATTATGTTATCCACTGACCTAGAGCGCCAGAGGTTTCGGGCTAATCTTCGGCATCCACAGAAGCGGCACTGAAAGGGGCAGCCTCTGGAAGTGACGAAGCCGCTGAATTTTTTTGGGGCAACAACTATTCCTGCCGTGGTGTTATGGTAATCTACGGGCAGCATTTCCCTGTCTGGAAAAGGCAACGAATCAATGTCTTTGATTAAGGGTCGGTCAGGAGTCGAAACTATTCTGCCATCTTTTTTGAAATTAATTCCCAAAACTTTCTTCAAGTCACCGTTCTTTTCTAGGCACTTTGCCAGCTCAAGGCTGGTGTGTTCTCCTTCTCCCCGAACAATGAAGTCCACAAAAGGATACTTTGTCAGAATTCTTTCAGCATTAAAGGTTGCAAAGAAGTTGCCGAAAACTGTGACGATGTTGGGGTTCTCTTTCTTGATGTTCTCTGCGAGGAGCACTGCTTTGTGGCATGAGCTGCTGCATGTGGAGAAACCTATGATGTCGGGGTTCTCCTTTTTCACCCAATCCAATGTGCCTTTTACTGAGTAGCCTTGAGGAGCCTCGTCTATTATGGAAACGTCTACGCCATTTTCTCGCAGGTACGCTGCTATGTAGAGCATGCCAAGGGGAGGGGCTGCTCCCACCATCTTCTTAACATCTTCGATAGGCAACTCGGGATTTGGACCAGGATTAATGAACGAAAACTTCATGGGTTTCCCTTTTTTCCTTCGTAAGTTTTCTGCAGACGCATTTAAGTTTACTGTCAAAAAACAGTAAACTTCATGAAGCCACAAGCCCTACTTTAGACTTTAGTCAGTTTTCAGGGAGAATGCCAGCCATCTATCAGCTTCTGGGGGACACCCGTTTTCTCTTTTCCGTATCTGCAATAAGGCTTTGTCAAGTGCCTCTGAGACCGCGGCGCCGTAATGTAAAGCCCAACATCAACTCCACGTTCTTCCTTGACTTCCAGCTTCTTCAGCTCCGAGGAACGGAAGCCACACTTTTCGCACCTGAAACCCTGATTCTTTCCCATAGACTTCAGTCTTTTCCCGCATTCAGGACAAACAGGATTAACAAAAGATGTGCGGGGAACCAGCTTCTGAATCAGCAGTTTCTCCACGTTGATGGTCAACTGAAGCTCTGAAGAAGGGGGACGAACACCTCCGAAGACCTTCACCCTGTCTCCTATCACAAGTTTTCTTGCTGTTTTGCAGAGATTTCCTGTGGGCGCATAGGCGGCGCAAGCCACTTCTCCTGTATCGTCTTTGATGGAAAAGATTGTGTGTCCGCCTTGGATTACTTGTGGTTCCTTTGATACTTGACCTTCTGCAACAACGGGATTGTAAGGCTGTATCTCCTTAACTGCGCTGACGCGCCGCAGGTGAGCATCCGTTCCCTGATTTGTTCGGAAAATCATCCATCGTTCAACAGGCTCCTCTTTCAGAACCAAATCATACGCCTGCTTAACTACCTCAGGGGTTTCGCCTCTGATTCCACAAAGGATAGGGTCAGGACCTCTAGGCGTAATCAGGACTCTGTCCGTTTCAGGGTCCACGTTATTGAAGGTGTCCTGAGATTTTTTGTCCATAGTTTTGACGGACTGAGGGTTTACTCGGCGGGGTTTGCCACGGTTTTCTGCCATCCTGTAAGATATGATTTCGAAGGTGTAATCTCCAGTCATTTCTTCTCCGATCGCTGCTAAGCTTCCGATAAGCCCTCTTCCCTTTTTGAATCCTACAGCCTCAGCGTTAACATTCTTAGCAAGGTTCAAGGCATCATCAATTTTCATTATGCGTTGCTCAGCTTCTTTTGCGAATTCCCTGACTTGCTGGGGAACATCCCCTAAAAGAAAAACTACTCCGGGGTCGGTTCCGCCGTAATCTAGATCAGAATTTGCTTCAACCGTGTCTAGGACTGTTTCTTTTATGTCTTCTACGGCGTCTTTGGGGCATTCTATTCGGAGGCAGAGGGCTCCGTTGCCTCTGGTTTTCCATGGAACATTGGGGTTAAGCCTGACTAGGTTGGGGTAATCCAAGAAAGAAATCTTCATGCTGCACAGTTTTTCGACGAGTAGGGCGGCTATGTGGGTGGTGCATCCTCCGTTTGGTGAATCAGTATCGTCGAATCCTATGTGTAGCTTAACCATTTTGGCTTCCGCTCATGCCTGTAGTAGGTTGTTGGGCGGATAAGTACTTTGATGTAACAGTTGTTTCTTTCGGATTGAAGAAAATGTGGATATAAAAGGGGGAGGTGGAGGCTACTTTTGCCCCTCGATCACGATCATTGTGAGGGTTGACCGAACTTTGTCCAGTCTTCTCACGTTCCATGTGACGATCTCTTTGAGTTTGTCCATAGTGTCTGCTCCGACTTTTGCTACGACATCGTAGACACCGTAAACCATGTAAGCTTCTTTAACTGCGTCGATCTTCTTCAACTCATCTAAAACTTCGCTTTCCGACCCTA
>PIXS01000259.1 GCA_003096255.1 Candidatus Bathyarchaeum sp.
TCCATACTACAGCCATTCGAAGGAGAGCCTTCACGTCTGGGTCATGGGGAAGAGACGCAAGGGGGTCCCAGAAAAAGATCAGAAAATCAATTTCGCCGTTTGCAATCTTGGCGCCAATCTGCATGTCACCACCTAATGGACCGCTTTTGAGCCTGATTACATCTAAGCCTGCCTTCTCGATTATTTTTCCTGTTGTTCCAGTTGCGTAAAGTTCATGCAAACTCAAAAGATACTTGTTAAACTTCACCCACTCCAGCAAATCCTCTTTTTTGTGGTCATGGGCAACCAAAGCAATCCGCTTTCTTTTCTTCATCAAAACTTTTTCATCACTCACTTTTCTTACCTCTTCATCATCAGCACCTTATGTTCGACGGAAAAAAATGTTTTGCAGCTTCAGCTCTGATTCTTTCTAGAAGCTTTCGGCTGATAAACGCACCACGGATCAGATGCCAAGTAATCACCCTGGGACGCTGTTGGCTCATGCAACGCGCCACAAAAGTCCATTTGTTCAGTGGTTACCCCATATGCTCTGGCGCGGCATCCTCCACATACTTCACGGTGTTCGCACATGCCACATTTTCCTTTCAGTTGGTCAAAGTCGCGGAGAGCCTTGAAGACCTCTGAGTTGAACCAAATATCCTTGAAGGACCTTTCCCTGATGTTTCCAAGGTTAAGGGGCAGATACGGGCAAGGAGTCACCTCCCCAGAAGGATAGATGCGGCAGTAATAGAGACCAGCCATGCAGCCTCGAACCCAACGTGACATGTCAACCCCCTGATCCTTAGAAACGCGCATAAACTGGGGCGCACAGGAAGGCTTCACATTCAGCTTATACTTCTTGATTTTGCCAAGAGTGCTACTAATCATGTCCTCATACATTCTGGGCGTAATATCTTGGATGTCGGTTCCCCTTCCCGTAGGCACCAAGAAAAAGAGATGAAAATTGTCCACACCGAGCTCCTCTGCCAGCGCCATTATGTCATCTACTTCATCATAGTTCTGCAGAGTCACTGTGCTGTTAACCTGAACCTGTATCTTGCTCTTTTTGAGAGACTTGATGGCGTCAACGGCACGTTGCCAGCAGCCCTTTACGCCGCGGAACTCGTCATGCCGCTCGGGAGTGCTTGAGTCTAGACTGATTGCTACTGTTCCCATTCCAGCCTCTTCAAGCTTTCTTGTGGATTCGTCGTCGATTAGCATGCCATTGCTTCCCATGCCCATCCTTAAGCCACGGTCTGCTCCGTACTTGATGATTTCATAGATATCATCTCTTAGCAGGGGTTCGCCGCCACTCAATATCAACAATGGTCTGCTGACCTCCGTGATCTGGTGGATAAGCATCTTCGCCGCGTCCGTGCTCAGTTCATCTGCTAATTCTGTTTCAGCAGCGTTGATGTAGCAGTGGGCACACTTCAGATTACACTTCAAAGTAACGTTCCAAGACACAACCAACGGAACATACTTTTCTTGGGTCGGCGCCGCAGAAGAAGTGGGAGCAATCTTGATACGGAACTCACATTTTCCGTCAGTTGCCATCATTGTTGGCTGAGTAACGGCTACGGGGAAGGGAAGAAACCTTTCAAACATGGCTTGGGCATGTGCCCTGCAGAAGCGTTTGCAGAAAAGCTGGGATGTTCCTGTTGTGCCCAATTCCTTTTCCATGTATTTGTGGCTTCCGTGGATTGGACAATTCAGGAATCGCATGAAACCGCCCAAGTTCTTCATGTCCATCTTGTGTTCGATGAAGTGGTCGCTGAGCATCAGTTTCTGCAGTTTAGCTTTTGGGATTCCAACATTAAGGCTAACGCTGAAGGCAGAGTCAACTGTTTCGTCACCGAACTTCTTTTGCACCCGAGCCATGGCCTGCTCAAGCTGTTCTACGCCCAACTCGTCAGCCAACTGCTCCACAATCAAGAAACCTTTCAGGGTTTCATATTCTTGACGCAAACGCATCTCAATAACATGTTCAGTCCAGTCAAGAAACAGGTCTTGGATGCGGTCTTTGGTTCCAGAATCTTTTCGGCTGAGCATCTCTTCAACCTCTCTGGTTCTGTCACTCAGACTTTTGAAGAGACGAATCTTTTCTTCAACCACAGGAGCCTGCTTCGTAACAGACATGACTATGCTGTCTTTCAAAGGCACGATTTCGCCCAAAAGCTCCTTGACATCGGAAACAAAGTCGCTGTAAAACCGCCACAACACTCTATCTACAGAAGGAGCATCGACCTTGAGTTCTTCAAGAATAATTCTGGACTCGGCAGCCATCTTGCTAACCATCGCCATGTGATACAACAATGAGCCCTCAATGCCTGCGTCGCTGTTTCTGCCCGAGGAACCATGAAACACGTCAGAAACCAGACTTTTTGCTGTTTCAAAGTCTCCAGAAGATACGGCTTCTGTGGTTTTGTCAATTTGTTGTTTTCTCTCCTTAAGCAGAAGAGCCCACTTGTGGCAATGTGCCTCATCAAACTTCGTTAAAGTTTTCCTCTCCGCTTGCGATTTATGCCGTTAAGGCTTTGAAAGGTTATAAGTTCTTTGTTTTCATTTGTTTCATGGTTTTTGGGGCAAGACTTGTTCACTCTATTGAATTATGTTAAGCAGACCTTACTTAAAGTAAAGTTTATATTACATTTTATGATGTATTGTTTACACGAGGTTCGTGAATGAAAGGTAGAACGCTAACCATTTGCCGAGCAATCCTTTCAATCATTCTAGCAAGCGTAGTTGCTTGGTCCATCTCAGTTGGAAACTCAATATCCGTCATAATTGCAATCCTAATAGCACTGGTCGTAACAATTCTTCTAAGACGCAAAGACGAAAGAATCCTCGTAGATGAACGAATCCAACTAATAAACGAGAAATCGTCCATAGCAACAGTCAGAGTTTTCATCGTAGCATTAACTTTGGTTGGTGCAGCATTATTAGCACTTGACAACAGCGGTTTTGCTGACCTTTCTCAATCAGCCTTCACTCTTCTATACGCTTCTTGCGCGTTAATGATTGTGAACATGATTTTCGGAATTTATTACCGCCGAAAATATGGAGGCTAGCCGTACGTGCGAACCAAACTCAAGGTGTATCGTGCAATGCATAACCTGACCCAAGAAGAGCTTGCTAACGCAATTGGAGTAACCAGACAAACGGTCATAGCAATGGAGAAAGGCAGGTATAACCCATCCTTAGAGCTTGCCTTCAAAATAGCACGATACTTCAAAGTCAAAATTGAAGACGTTTTCATCTACGAAAAACCAGACAGAGGTAACCAAATTGAATGAAAAACAATCAGCAGTTAAACTAGAAACAGTAAACAAAAGCTTCGGAAACATTCAAGCCGTAAAAAACTTGAACCTACAAATTGACTCCGGAACCGTTTTCGGATTTCTCGGACCGAACGGCTCAGGAAAATCAACAACAATGAAAATGATAATGGGCTTGCTAAAAGCAGATTCTGGGAACTTGAATGTTTATGGAATAGATGTTTCAAGGAATCCTTGGGACGTCAAGAAAATCGTGGGTTATGTTCCTGAAAGCCCGCGGCTATACGAGTTTCTCACTGGACTCGAGTATCTTGACTTCATAGCCGACGTTTACGGCTTAGCTCCAGAAACAAAAAAGACGCGGATAGAAGAATACCTTGACGCCTTTGACTTGGAAAACCGCGAAAACGAAATGATCAGTGGCTACTCTCATGGTATGAAACAGAAAATTGCAATAATCGCTGCTCTGCTACACAAGCCGAAACTGTTAATTCTCGATGAACCCTTAAGCGGCTTAGACCCAAAATCTGCCAGAATCGTGAAAGACCTCATTCACAAGTTGGCAAAGGAAGGCGTTACAACCATCATAAGCACTCATGTTTTAGAGATTGCAGACGCAGTTTGTGACAAGATTGCAATCATGTATCAGGGAAGCAAGCTTGCGGAAGGCAGACCCACGGAACTACGTAAAGAAGCCAAGATGCCTGATTCGACCCTTGAAGAAATCTTTCTGAAGCTGACAGGAACAAACGACATAAAAGAGATTGTTGAAGCCCTCGGAAAATGAGGAAGATAACATTGAACTTCAAATTAATCCTGCACATGGCAAAAATCTTAGCCCTTTCATCTGTAAGAGCAAAAAGAGCAGCAGGTTCAGTTCCCACAGGCTTCGCAAAATCCCCAAAAATAAACATCATCTTCTTCTTAATTAGCTTCCCACTTGCAGCCTTCTTCGCAAACAGCTTCATCGGCACATTCCTAGCAGACGTGAGCATAAGCCCGTTCTTTTTCCAGATCGCAATCTTTCTTCCATCCTTCATGACTTTAGCTTCTGTAATGTATGGTTTGCTCTTCGAGTTCAGTCAGTCCTCGTCGGTGGGTTCCTCAGACATAATTAATTGGCTTCCCATCAGGGCGCTAGAGTTTGTTCTTGCCTCAGTCCTTTCTATGCTTTACTTTCTGGCTCCACTGCTTGGACTGTTTTTTGGGGCAGTCTTCGGCCTCTCCCTTTACGTCAACATGCTACCTTCGGGCTTAATCAGCATAGCTTTTGGCGTCTTAGGAATATTCTTGGGCGCTTTCTTAATAGAAATAATCCGAGCAATAACAAACCGTGTGTCAGCCTCATTCTACAAGCGCAGCGGCAGAACAGCTGTTGCCGTAAGGATGATTATATCCCTACTTGTGATGGTGACATTCATCCTTGTTACTAACGCCAATTTTCTGTTCACAATTCTTCAACAGTTCATGGGAGGAATAGGAAACGCATGGTTCATACCCATACTCTGGCCTTCCCTAGCAGTAATGAACTATCTAAGTGCAGAAAACCTTCAAGTGCTACTTTATACCGTAGCCAGCCTAGGTGTTGTAGTAGCCTTTATCTGGGCAAGCGTAAAACTGAGGCAAAAATATTGGGTTCCCGCACCCTTCTCCATTACGCTGAAACCATCAAAATCATACACGCCAAAAAGAGGACTTCTTGGAAGCCTAGGATTCACCTCTGCTGAAGCGGCTCTGATACGAAAGGACCTGCGGGGCTTAACCCGACGTAAAGAGATGATAACATGGATTGCCATACCATTAGCCATGAGTTTAATCTCCCTTTTCTCTTTCCAGTCAGCATGGGAAACCGCCACAGCCACACCCGACAAACTGATGCTATTCTGGGGTCCTTTAATGGGCGTATTCATGTTCGCATTTTATATTGCATTAACTGGCATCGGACAAGAAGGAAGCGCCTTTCTAAACTTGCAAGTTATTCCCCTGAAAGAGGAAGAAGTAGCAAAATCAAAGCTTGCATTAGCACTATTTCCGTCAATTATTGCTGTGGTTGCTTTAACAGCCGTAATACAACTAATGCTGGCGCTTCGGCTGGAAGCCCTCATCACAATAACTGTGACATTATTTGCAGTACTCTTTGAGTGCATTTTTGTTGGTTTAGCAGTAGGCAGTCGCTTCCCAGACTTTACTGAAGTTCCACGGGCACGTTTCGTTGACCAGAAAGGCATATGGTTAGGAATGGCAGTCATCGCTGTCTGTATAGGAGTCACGTTCCTGCCCCCCTTCATCTACAGTTACCGTATCCTAGGAGTCTTCCCTATCCTCATAGCTCCAGTTCTGTCAGTAACGGCATGCACTTTGATATGCTATGCAAGCTACAGAGCAGCATTGAACAGTTTAAGGAATATCACACAAAATTGAAGAAAAAATTCAGGGCTTGCTTAGCTGATGGGACATTTTATGGGATACAGTTATTTACTGGCTCCTACATTTAAGAGACAATACGCCCAGAACTCTTTAAATAACTCCACAAAAATGATGTTGGGTGTAAGGCGGATTAAAAATGCCTAATCTTAGAGATTCCATCCGAATCGAAAACGTGGTATCGTCTGTTACCTTAAACCAGAAGATCGACCTCAACGCCGTTGTTAAGGGAAATCCCTTGGTTGAGTATCGTCCAGAAAAGTTTCCGGGATTAGTTTTCAGATTAAAGAAACCTAAAACAGCCATCCTAATCTTTAGTACAGGGAAGATGGTTTGCACCGGAGCCAAATCTGAGAAGGAATCAAAAAGAGCGGTCATGAAGGTCGTAAAGGAACTGAAGAAAAGCGGAATAGTCATTGTCGGCAAACCTGAAATCAACGTAGTAAACATAGTTGCCTCAGCAAACCTTCTAGGAAGAATAGAGCTAGAGGACTGCGCTTACTCCCTTGGCAAAACCATGTATGAACCCGAACAGTTCCCAGGTCTCATATACAGAATGGACGACCCAAAAGTTGTGATTCTCCTCTTTGCAAGCGGAAAACTGGTTTGCACTGGAGCCACAAAAGAAGAAGACGTTTACATCGCAGTTGATAACCTTCACAAAAACCTTGAAGATTTAGATCTGATCTACTACGACTAATCCTGCTCGAATTAAAAGAAACGAATAGACATACATATTTTAATCCAAATTTTGTTGTTTAGAATCCATTTCTACACAACAGAACGTCGCAAATTAGCTTTTGTTTAAAAAATAAACTGTTTTTAGACTCAATATCTTCTAAAGTAGCTATTTTCCGAAAGGTTAAATAAGACTCCTCGTAATTCACCATTCCTAGCTATCGCAAAGGTGAAAATCAATTTGGCCAAAAAAGGTTTGCGCGTAAAAGCGAAAGAACTGAAAACAGACATTGCAGTTGTGAAAGATCTTGAACTCTCCATCGGCAAATTTGTCGATGACTCTTGGGAGGAACCTATGGGCCCAACTCCATCTCCAAACATGGAGGACCTGAGAGATTGGGACTTCAAACTTCTCAACAAATACAAACCGTTCTATCTGCCCTTCTGTGATGTTTGTTGCCTCTGTACATTTGGAAAGTGTGACTTATCAGGAGACAAAAGAGGAGCCTGTGGACTAAATATGGCTGCTCAGCAGTCGAGGATTGTTCTCCTTGCCTGTTGTATCGGAGCCGCTACTCACATTGCCCACGGTCGACATCTAATTGATCACTTAATAGAGAAATATGGAGGAGACATCCGCCTTGATTCAGGTGGCTTGAACATAGACGTAGAAGCACCTGTAACTCGTCTCGTCGTTGGAATTAAACCAGAAACTGTCGAAGATTTGAATGAAGCCCTAGAATGGGCTGAAGAGCAAGTAACAAGCTGCCTTTCTGCCGCTCACACAGGACAAGAAGGAAGCAACTTAGACTTTGAGTCAAAAGCATTCCATGTTGGAATGGCTGACCAAGTCGGAATGGAACTTGCAGACATCGCCCAGATATCAGTTCTCAACTTGCCAAAAGCTGATCCTGAAGCTCCACTCGTAGAGCTAGGCTTTGGAGTAGCTGACGTGAAGAAACCAACAATTCTCGTAATTGGTCACAACGTCCCATCAAGCGTTGGAATCGTTGATTACATGGCCAAAAAGAAGTTAATTGGCAAAGTCGAAGTTGTTGGAATCTGTTGTACAGCCCACGACCTAACCCGATATGAGCCATCAGCCAAAGTTATTGGTCCAATTTCTTGGCAACTAAAATACATCAGAAGCGGATTAGCTGACCTAATTGTAGTTGACGAGCAATGTATCAGAGCAGATGCACTGGAAGAAGCCCAGAAAGTAAACACTCCTGTAATAGCCTCTAGCCCCAAGAACTGTTTAGGTCTAAAGAACAGAACAAAAGAATCAACTGAAGTTCTCGTGAACGATTTGGTTGAAGGAAAAGTCCCTGGCGTTCTAATCCTAGATCCTGACAAGGCTGGAGAAGTTGCTGTTGAAGCTGCAATAGGTGTTGCGCCGAAAAGAAACAAGTTCAGCATAATTCCTGATGTTGACGCAATCAAAGCAGCAGGTGAAGCTTGTGGTGGTTGTAACGAATGTATGCGTGCATGTCCAAACAACCAACCTATCCCTGAAGCAATGAAAGCAGCAGCAACAGGTGACCTTGATCCCTTGGCAACAATTCTCGGTGACTGTGTTGGATGTGCCAGATGTGACAGTGCATGTCCAAAAGACTTCCCACTCCACAGCTACATGATAAAAGCTGGCGAAAGCAAACTGTGGGAAGAAAAGTACATGATGCGATCTGGACGAGGCGCCATCTCAGACATTGAAATCCGAAACGTTGGCGGTCCTATAGTTCTCGGAGAAATCCCTGGTGTAGTCGCTATCGTTGGATGCTCTAACTACCCTGAAGGCGGCGAAGCAGTAGCAGAAATTGCTGAAGAGTTCGCAAAACGTCGATTCATCGTTGTCCTCTCTGGATGTGCAGCAATGTCTGTTGCAACAATCAAAGACGAAGAAGGAAAATCTCTATATGAGAAGTATCCTGGAGGCTTTGAAGCTGGAGGCATCCTGAACGTCGGATCATGTGTCTCTAACTCACACATCGCTGGAGCAGCAATCAAAATCGCAAGCATATTCGCAAAACGAAACCTACGTGCCAACTATGAGGAAATCGCCGACTACATCCACAACCGTGTTGGAGCAGTTGGACTTGCTTGGGGAGCATACTCCCAGAAAGCAGCTTCGATCGCTTCAGGTTTCTGGAGACTTGGTGTGCCTGTAGTAGTTGGTCCGCATGGATCAAAGTATCGACGTATGCTGTTGGGACGATCAGACAAGAAAGAAGACTGGTACGTTTATGACGCCCGAACAGGTGACAAAGTATACACTGGTCCTGCTCCTGAGCATCTGTTCACAACCGCAGAATCGAAGGAAGAATGTATAGTTATGCTGATGAAGCTCTGCATGCGACCAAACGACACAACCAAAGGACGTAGCATGAAATTGACTCACTACATCGACCTACACAAGCGATACTTCGGCACTATGCCAGACGACGTACACCTATTCATCAGAAACAAGATGGACATACCCATCACCATGAGACCTGAAATAGAAAAAATACTTGAAGAAAAGGACTGGAAGGAGACAAGAATTCCAGACCCAACATTACTTGAAAGAATGGTTAGGAAGAGAGGTTGAATAAAATGAGCGCAAAAGCAGAATCTTGGCAAACAGCAGAAGTAGCTGGACCAATTAAAGCTAAGGTTATTGTAAAACCAGAAGTAGTCGCAGCAATGGTAAAGCGGGCAAAACGCCCCATCCTTGTTGTCGGATACTTATCCACCAAAACCGATAAAGACACAGGTAAAATGCTCGAGTATGCCATCCGCCTAAACAAGGCAACTGGCATCCCAATTGTCGCCACAGCACACACAATAAAAGAGTTCGTGAAGCAAGGATTCAACGGAGCAGTTCAGATGTCCGCCATGGATATCGGCAACAGACTCAAAGACTCCACATGGACTGGCTTAGACGGAAAAGGCGGCTATGACGTTGCTTTATTCATGGGCTGGCCAATCTACATGGAGTACGTGATATTGTCAGGGCTAAAACACTTCTCTAAAAACCTTAGAACCATCAGCTTGGACCGATTCTATAATCCGAATGCAAGCTGGTCATTCCCCAACCTAAAAGTTGAGGAATGGAATCAAAGTTTTGAAACAATTATCAAAACCTTAGGAGGAAACTAAAAAAATGTCAATGTTTGAAGACATCCCCGTGGATGTTGGAGTAATCTACGAAGGAGAAAGAATCCGAAGAAACAACATGCAAATAGAACTAGGCGGACCAAAACAGCCCGCAAAGTTCGAGCTAGTACGCGCAAAGAAGATGGACGAAGTCGAAGACGAAAAAGTAACCGTCATTGGACCTGACCTCAAAGATTTGCCTGAAGGCGGCAACGTTCCTTTCGGCATTTACGTAGAGGTTGCAGGCAAAGACATTGAAGAAGACCTTGAAGGTGTAACAGAGCGCCGAATCCATGAATACATGAACTTCATCGAAGGAATCATGCACTTAAACCAGCGCTATGACATTTGGATACGTGTAAGCAAGAAATCATTCCAGAAAGGACTGAACTCTTTCACACATGTCGGTAAAGTGTTGGCAAGACTCTACAAGAGCGAGCTGCCCTTCATCGAGAAAATCCAAATCACCTTCATAACTGACCCAGCAAAAGTCAAAGAAATGTATGACCAAGCAATGGACATTTATGAAGCCCGAGATGCGAAAGCCAGAGGAATGAAAGACGACGAAGTTGACACATTCTACGGCTGCACACTATGCCAATCTTTCGCACCAACCCACATGTGCGTAATCACTCCCCAAAGATACTCAAACTGTGGCTCGATCAGCTGGTTCGACGGCAGAGCTTCTGCACAAGTCGACCCGAAAGGTCCAGTTTTTGCTATCGAAAAAGGAGAAATGCTTGACGCAGAGAAGGGAGAATTTTCTGGAATCAACGAATCTATCAAACAGAAGACTTTGGGCGCAGTTGAGAAAGTTTGGATGTATACCGGCTTTGGTTATCCACACACTTCATGTGGCTGCTTCGAGGCTCTGGCATTCTACATTCCAGAAGTCGAAGGCTACGGCATTGTTGACCGAGGCTTCAAAGGCGTAACTGTGAACGGACTGGCCTTCTCAACGCTAGCTGACTCTGGCGCAGGAGGCAGACAAGTAGACGGATTCCACGGAATATCCATCGAATACATGCGTTCACCCAAGTTCCTAGAAGCAGACGGCGGCTGGGACCGAGTAGTCTGGATGCCACAAAGCGTTAAAGACCGTGTCAAAGATTTCATGCCAGAAGCAGCAAAAACCAACGTAGCAACAGAAAACGACGCAAAAACAGTTGACGAACTAAAGACCTTCCTGAAAGAGAAGAGTCATCCTGTTGTTCAAAGATGGACTGAAGAAGCTGAAGAGGCACCTGAAACAGAAGAAGGAGCAGAAGGAACAGTGTTTCCAGTCTCTACTGCAACTGTTGCCGCTGGCGGATTCAAGATAATCTTCAAGAACGCTAAAATCCACGCAGAAAAAGTAATCATTAAACGAGAAAAACAAAAAAGGTGAAAGTTCATGCCCGAAAGGGCGGAAAAAGACTCTGACCTTAAACTTCCCCCCGAAATCTTAGACCTCTTCACAGGGTCTGACGACCTAGAGCTTGAAGACGTCGATATCGAAGTGGATGAACTGGAGTTTGCATATCAGCCAGGATTCCTGCCTGCCATCAAAAGAATGGTTGCAGGAAGAGCCAAGCCAACATCTCTGCTAGATGCACCCTTTGCACTTCCTGTCCAGAAGTATCCAGGACAAATCGTTGAAGTCATCCTTGGAGCAACAAAGAGTCAGGGCGGGTCACGTGGAAGGTCTATTACAATCGGCGGAGAAAAATCTCCTGCCTTCTACACTTTCGAGAATCCAACACTTAACTCACCAATAATCTCTCTTGACGTATTCGACCAGAAAGTGCCAATCCCCAAAGCAGTTAGAACCAACTTCGGCGACGCCATAGAAGACCCTGTTTCGTGGGCAAAATTTGCTGTTGACAAGTTTGGAGCACAAATGATTACGCTCCATCTGGTCAGCATTGATCCATTGAACCCTAAGCCTTCAACACCTGCGGAAGCCGCAAAAACTGTTGAAGATATTCTTCAGGCAGTTGATGTGCCCCTTGTTGTAGGCGGATGTGGTGATCCTGAGAAAGACTTGGCTGTCTTTGAGAAAGTAACTGCTGCAGCAGAAGGAGAAAGACTCCTGATCAGCACAGTTACGTTGGACATGGACATAGAGAAGTCAGCTAAACTGATCAAACAGTATGGACATGTTGCCTTGGCGTTCTCTCCAATGGATCTAAATCAGGCAAGAGAACTAAACAGGCGCCTTCTTGAATATCTGCCAAAAGAGCAAATCATAATGGACACAACAACAGCGGCGCTAGGCTATGGACTTGACTATGCATACACTATCATGGAACGTGCTCGATTAGCTGGTTTAATGGGAGACCCCGAACTTCAGCAACCCATGTCGTCTGGAACAACCAACGCTTGGGCAGCACGAGAAGCATGGAAGAAGATGGACCCTGAATGGGGCGCTAGAGAACTTCGTGGACCCTTATGGGAGGCAGTGACTGGATTAACCCTGTTGCTTGCTGGAGTTGACCTGTTCATGATGTTGCACCCCGCAGCCGTCAGAACTCTCAGAAACACCGTGAAAAGATTGACAGAAAAACGAGGCACCGCAGATGTTGCAAACTTTGCTAACTGGGTGTCAGCGAAATTCTAAGGTGATATGACATGTCAGGAAAAGAAACCAAGGGCGGAATGAAACAACTCAGTCCAATCGATATTTACACGTTGCTTCCAAAAACAAACTGCAAAGAATGTGGTGAAGATAACTGTATGGCTTTTGCCACAAAAGTTGTGAACAGAGAAGTCAGCATAGACCAGTGTCCTCCACTTTTGACCAAAAAGTTCGAGAAGAATTACCTGAAACTCAAAGATATGCTTAAGCCAGCAGTCAAAGAGGTGACTATCGGTGCTGATGCCACTACAATCAAGGTTGGTGGAAAGCTGTTCATGTATCGTCACGAGTTCACATACTTCAACCCAACAGCCATCGCCATAGACGTAACAGACGAAATGTCTGCAGAGGAACTCTCTGATCGCGTAAAGAAGACCCAAGATTTCTCTTACATCTACATCGGCAACGACCTGAAGCTCCAAATGATTGCTGTCCGTTCCACTTCCAACGACGCCGACAAATTCAAAGCCGCAGTAAAGAAAGTCTCCGAAATATCTAAGTTGCCACTCATTCTGTGTTCCACTGACTCTGCAGTCATGGAAGCTGGTTTGATGGCTATTCCTAAAGCTCGACCTCTCATCTACGCCGCAACAAAGGATAACTGGAAGGAAATGGCTGAGCTGGCACTGATGTATAACTGCCCATTGGCTGTTTCTGCTCCAAACGATCTCGACCTCCTCAAATCAATGGTTAAGACCATGAAGGAATACGGCATCGAAGACCTAGTACTAGACCCTGGCACCTTCACAGGCACAGGTCTTGTAGACACAATTAACAACTTCACTATGCTCCGTCGTGCAGCATGCGAAATGGGCGACGAAATGGTGGGCTATCCTCTGATAGGAACTCCCATTACTGCTTGGACTGAACCCGCAAAATCTCCGACAGTGAATGCTTGGACAGAAGCACAGGTTGCTTCAATGCTCGTAACACGCTTTGCAGACATCTTGATTATGCATGGCACCGAAGGATGGGCACTTCTCCCGCTGACTGTGCTAAGGCAGAACATCTACACTGACCCCAGAAAACCCGTTGCTGTAAAAGCAGGACTAAGAACTATCGGAACTCCTGATGAAAACTCTCCAGTACTGATGACATCAAACTTCGCGTTGACCTACTACACTGTAGAACAAGACATCGAATCAACAGGCAAGTCTGCATACCTAATCGTCGTTGACTCTGAAGGAACAGCCATAGACAGTGGAGTCGCTGGCAGGAAACTGACTGCGGAAACTGTTGCGGATGCAATCAAAGAGAGCAAAGTAGAAGAGAAGGTAAAGCACCGGAAGCTGATAATCCCAGGGAAAGCAGCCCGCATCAGTGGAGAAATCGAGGAACTGTCGAACTGGCAAGTTCTGGTTGGACCTCAAGACTCTTCTGGTATTGCTAAATTCCTTAAAGAGAAGTGGGAGTAACCTTCCACACACTTTTTTCCTTTTTTGTTTCTTTTTTAGTTTTTCTTGCTTTGCAGTTTTGAATCAATCATCTACATAATCGAGAAACTGACACCAACTTTCTGTTTTCTAAATGTTTATCAAAAAAATACATAATATTCTATAGGAAGAACGCAACTCTAGAACAATGGTATAACATCGGAGAGGATTAGTAGGTTGCCCAAAAAGAATGAGGAACCAAGTGTGAACATTTTCGATCTCCTTTCCGACGAAGTTGCTGAGGTAAAAGAAGAGAAGAAGAGCAGACGAGCTGAGCTTCTGGAGTCCATTGGGGTAAAGGACCGTTTTGAAGATGGAAGCATCAAGATTGACATGCGAACCTGCAGAGGAATAGAATGCAATTTATGCGTGAAAGCCTGCCCCACCAACGCCCTCTACTGGCGGGCTGGAGAAATCGGAATCGAGGAAGACCTCTGCATCCATTGCACCGCCTGTGTCCTCAACTGCTGTGTAGACAACTGCATCAAAGTCACCCGAAAGCGCCCAGATGGAAAAACAGAAACCTTCAGCACACCAAAAGAGGCACTGGAAGTAAATCGCATTGTCGCTGCCAAGAATAGGAAGGAACGGGTGGAGTGCCGTATCGAGAACCCTGAAGAATGCTACATAACCAAATATTGAAACTGTAACTACGTTTGTTTGGGTTAAGACTTTTTGGAGCCAAGCATTTTTCTTCTGCGGTCTTCTCCGGGCTTCACTGTGTCTTCTACCATCTTGTACTGTCTCTCGTAAATGTGGCAGTTCTTGCTGTGGAAAATGAGTGTGCCCGTTTCTATATCCATATTTCCTCGTCGGTTAATTTCTGAAACGAGGGCTTCGTTGAATATCTGAATTCCTGCGATGTTGGCGGGCAGTCCTGCGTAGGCGTCCCATGAACGGAAGTAGCATGTCAAGTTCAGTTGGTTGTCCAATATTTCGGTGTCAATCAAACTCAGGCATGGAGGTTCATGCTTTTTATGGTGTGTTATGCTTTTTTTGATGTCTTCAGGTAGCCGAATCACAAATGTAACCTGCCTGTCTCTTCGTTCCTCCACATACCGTTTTATGGCTTCTTCCACTTGGTCAACAGGCTCTCTCATACGACTCCCATAAGTGTAGGTCTCTTCCTCTATTGCTCCAGACCACAGATACTTCAGAGCATACCAATTAACGTACTTCATGTCACAGGGAGCCATAAAATCAACTAGAGGACGATTGGCAGGGTTAGTAATCTCAATGCTCACATTCAGCTTCTTGGTCTCAGAAACCTCAGAGCCGTACCCAACCTCAAAACGGTCTCCATTATACCATATTTCATTCAAAACCTTGTACCAAGCATCTGGGCAATCAAAGGCTTTAAGTTTAACATACCTCAAGATTGAACCTCCAGTCCGCTTACCCTATCATGCAACTCTTATAATTGCTTTTCACATTCTAAATGCGGGCATGAAACAAAAAAATTGTGTAAAAAAGATTGAAAAAGTGAGAGTAGATTCCAGCTGATTACAGCTTAGTATCTATTTCTTCTCGGTGGTCTTCGCTTAGCATAACACTCTCTGCAGTATACAGGTCTGCTTGCGTCAGGCTTGAAGGGAACTTGACATTTTTGTCCACATTCAGCGCAGACTGCGTCGTGCATTTCTCGTGGTCTACCATAAGACATTCGGATTGCACCTCCTATCTATTAAGAGAATCAGTTTCTTCAGAACACTAATTCTTAACATCTTACCTTAAAGTTACTTATAAACCTGTGCACAGAAATAAGAAAAAAATGAGCAAAACTTTGAATCAGTTGACCACATGTAATAGATTCTTCTAACTCAGAACGCCATTTCTGTTTATATCTGAATGTTGCTTCCGCACTTTTTGCATTTAATCTTAGAACTGGTCACAGAAATTAGTCTGAATGCGTTCAGGCGTCCACAGTTCTGGCATTTAACAAACCGAAGTTTTCCGCGGTCTTTTTTGTGAATGCTCTCAATCAATGCAGTGAAGATGTTATAATCTTGGTTTTGTGGGACCTGCATTAGAAATTACCTCACCAAAATTGGGACTTCCGCAGGCTCTTCTAATCTAAGA
This sequence comes from Candidatus Bathyarchaeum sp., assembly GCA_003096255.1. Next base: position 15,624 of record PIXS01000259.1, read on the forward strand.
AGGCTTGACATCTCCATGTAGTTGTTGATGTAACGCTCACCTTTAGCGGTTGTTTCGTAAAACTTCTGTCCATCTACTTCATTGACTCTCAGGAAACCCATTTCAGTCAGGAAAGAAAGATACTCTTTTACTTGGCTGAAACTCAGATTTGCTCTGTACATAATCCGTGTCTTTAGCTGGCTTCCTTTTGTTATTTCCATTATTTCTGCCATTATATGCAACCGATCTCTTCGGTCCCAAAGTGGTTGAGCATTACAACAGTTCAATACAATTCCTCTCTAATCTAGTTCAGTACGTTTCTTCTGTACCTCTAGACACCTAAAATACTGTGCTTCGTTAGAGAACATATTACGATAAACAGAATATTATAATGGAGACTAAATGAATCCTAGATGCTCAAGAAGTATTTTCAATCCGATAATCACCAGAATTATGCCGCCTAATGATTCAACTCTACTCTTTAGAACACGCCCAAATCTGCCTCCAAGATAGACGCCAAGAAAAGACAACGCAAACGTGACAACTCCTGTTACGAGTGCGGGAAGTACAATTGAAACCTGTAGAATAGAAAGGCTAAGACCAACAGCCAAAGCGTCGATGCTGGTGGCAACCGACAACACTATCAGCACCTTGATGCTAAGCGAAGCCACAAGGGTATCAGATTCTTTTTTGATGGATTCGTAAATCATTTTAGAGCCAATAAAGGCTAGAAGAAAAAAAGCCACCCAATGGTCATAGTCTGCAATCAAATCTATGACATGTACACCAGCAAACCATCCGATGATGGGCATGATTCCTTGAAAGAATCCGAAGAACGTTCCTATTTTGAGGGCTTTAGCGACTTGAAATGTTTTGGTTGCTAATCCGTTTGCTATAGCTACTGAAAACGAGTCCATTGCCAATCCTAAAGCAATCAAAAGTATTGTTATGTCCATTCGTCTTCACCTTCTGGGAAGTGTAACTTTCCAAGGGAGATGCTCATAAAAACATTTCTATGATGGTAACTTACGCAAAAACTGTTTCAGATATACTCATCACTAGCTATTCTCGTTGTTTAATGACACAAAAAATGGGGGACGGTGCCCCAACTGACGTTTTGGGCTATACAATGTATCTGTAAGCTTCGTATTTTCCCGCTGTTGTGCTCTTTCTGATGACTCTAACTATGTCACCTGGCTTGCCGCCCACAGCTATTATGGCAGGGTCGTGAGCATTGATTCGGGGCAGCTGGTATGCTTGCACTTTGCAGTCTTTTAGGAACTGTTCTTTTTCTTCGGGTGTGAGAAGTTCATGCTTCGACACAAAATCGTGGTCGAAAATTTGGAA
>PIXS01000260.1 GCA_003096255.1 Candidatus Bathyarchaeum sp.
CAGGTCAATCATATGAACGAAGATTCAGCGACGTAATAATTCTAGACGGAAAAATCTACTTCAGCCCACCAAATGGCAACGATGCATCAGGTGGTCCATATACATGCATGGACCTCCGAACTGGCGACATAATCTGGCAGGTAGAAGGAATAAGCCCATCCTTCGGACAACTCTACGATTACGAATCAATGAATCAACACGGAGTCATACAAAGTGGAGTTCTAATTGATGTATCAGGTAGCACTTGGCGAGCTTATGACGCATGGACAGGAAAGAACCTCTACAACCTAACAGGAGTACCTAGGGGAACAGAAGTAGTCACTGACTTAGGCGAAATAGACCTTTACATTCTTGACGATGACGAAGGCACATTATCTTGTTGGACTACTGCAGCATTTCCAGACTCAGATTTGGTCAGAACTCCCGGAACCAGTTCCAATGCTTATCAGTATAGACCTGTTGGCAAAGAGGTAGACATGAGTGAAAATTACCGATGGGTAGTTGATATTCCAGATTTGCCTGGTTCATCTAGTCCTAGCATAGTCAGTGTAATTCCTGGTGATTTGATACTTGGACGAAGTTCAAGTCTAACGACAACATCATCATGGAGAGGAACTGATGACCCATTCACAATATGGGCACTGAACTTGGATGAATCAAGAGGTGAAATTGGCGAACTCTATTGGATTCGGGATTATCATGCTCCTGCAGGTAATATGACTCAAATGTTCAACTATCAACCCATTGACCCTGTGAGCAGAGCTTTCCAGATGACTATCTTTGAAACTGGTCAGAGACTAGGATACAGCCTAGACACTGGTGAATTACTATGGGGTCCAGTTATGACACCATACAACGATGCCGAGGGTAATGCATACCAATACTTTAGCAGCAGAGCAGGACAAATCGCATACGGAAATCTCTATGTCGGCGGCTATGGCGGGGTAACAACAGCAATTTCTATGGAAGACGGAGAAATTCTCTGGACTTTCAACGACACAGGTTCAGGTTATGAAACTCCTTGGGGACGTTATCCAAACCACATTTCAATGTTCGCTGACGGGAAAGTCTACACATTTAGTGGAGAGCACTCCCCGAACATTCCACCATACAAAGGAGCAAGAACTTGGTGCATCAACGCAATAACCGGTGAAGAAATATGGAGCCTTCAATCATGGTCCGGTTCAGGAATCGGAGAAGCATACGCAAACGCCTACATTGCTGACGGTTTCCTAGTCTTTGATAACCTATATACAAATGAGATAACTTGTATTGGTAAAGGACCCAGTGCTACCACTGTTGCAGTTCAAGATAATGTCATTGCAAAAGGAGAAAGCGTTCTAATTACAGGCGTAGTCACTGACATATCTCCTGGCACAGAACAAACTGAACAAGCAAAACGATTCCCGAATGGTGTACCAGCAGTTTCGGACGTATCTATGGGCGAATGGATGGAATATGTTTACCTGCAAAAACCCTGCCCTGAAAACGTTGTGGGCGTTCAAGTCACATTAACTGCATTCGATTCAAATGGAAACCCAGAAAATATCGGAATAGTAACCGCTGATGGCACTGGAATGTTCAAGAAGATGTGGACTCCAGAAAATGAAGGCGAATATACTGTTGTCGCTTCTTTCAAAGGTACAGAATCCTATTGGCAATCATATTCAGAAACTGCTATTGGAGTAGGACCAGCACAAGTAATACCCGAAGAGGTTGATTTGACTTCTCTCGAAGAAGGTCAATCAAATCTAACAACGTACATTCTGATAACACTAGTGGTATCAATATTGGCACTAATAATCGCCGTCTTTCTGTTGCTGAAATCTCGCAAATAGAACCACCAAAAACTATCTCCAAAAATTTCCCCCTTCCCTTTTTTATCTGGGAAGTAAAACATCGAAGGAACAGAAAAGGGGCTGAAAAGGCTTAAACAAAGAAGGAAAAATCAAAACAGCTAGTTCAGTGTTCAAAATGTTTCATCTCCATTTACCTTCGAACGCCCTCAGCAAACCCTTTCTTCCCAAATGCACGCTTTTTTTAAAAAAGTGATAAGTTAATTAAACTCTGCCTGTAGTAAGAAACTTGCTTATGCAACGGGAATGATTTTACTATGTTATCTGCAACTGTAAGTAAAAAAGTAGGTTATTACCATACATAAGTATAAATAACAAGAAGATTCGGGAAAATGTGATGACTATCACTAGGTTTTCGGAGTTTCAGCCTGACAGACTTGTAAGAGACAATGAGCCGAAGGAAGAAGAAGAGCTGTCAATGGTTGAAAGTTACCGCGCAAGGATTGATGAGGCAGAGGGCTTTAGTGGAGTTTGGGAACTGGTCAAGGAAACCGTCAAAACTACTTTAGGCGAGCAAAGACTGGGCATGCTGCTCTTTCTGGACGACCTGCCACTACATTTAGGCGCATACCATCAGGTCGGCACAAACAACATTGTCCTAAACAGGAGCTTACTCAACATAGTTGAAACAGTCACAAAATCAAAGAAGCATGTCAACGCCTTCGTCTACAGCATACTAACCCATGAGTACCTTCATGCGTTGGGGCACATCTCAGAAGCAGAAGTTCATTCTCTGGTTTATGACGTATCCAAAAGATGCTTCGGAGAAGACCACATAGTCACCACGTTGGCTGAAAAAACTCCATGGATGCTCCTCAAAGGAATCCCCTTAAGAGGCATAGCCGTAAACAAGCAAGACATGGAACTCATAAAAGACCTAGAGAAACCAAACCAAAGATACATCATCTAACAGCTAACTTTCACTTATTCCGTTTCTCCAGAAAATCCATAACCACAGCCAAGATGCCCTCTGCGACTTTGGACTTACTTTTGTCGCCGTCAACAGCCACAAGCTGTCCGTTCTCCACATACTTCATGTAAACTTCCTGAACTTTCCGCTGAATCTCCAGCGTCTCCATAACCGACTTCTTCCGCCGTATTCTCTTCACCACAACCTCAGGCGGCACATCAATGTAAATTGCCAAGTCAGCAGGAAGAGCCATCTTGTTGATTTCTTCAATCCACGCAAGGTCCAGCCCCGCTGCTCCCTGATAGGCAAGAGACGAGTAAACGCATCGGTCAGAAATCACAATCTTTCCCTTTTCTAGGGCAGGCTTTACATCTTTTTCTAGATGTTCGACACGGTCAAGGGCAAAAAGAAGAGCTTCTACAACTCGTGGCACCCGCTTTTTTCCTTCAAGAACTGCTGAGGAGCGAATGAATTTTCCGAGGTCTCCTGTGCTGGGTTCTGTGGTGTATATGGCGTCGAATCCGTTCTTTTGCAGTTTCCGCACAATCCGATGGGCGTGAGTGGTTTTTCCGCTTCCATCTAATCCTTCGATGCAGATGAATACTCCTTTCTTCTTCACTGTGATTGTCAGCCTCTACCAACATAGTAATCGATGAACTTAAATAATGATGTCCAAGATGAAAGCTGAGGAGAAAGTTCCCTATGCGGCGATACTGGGGGGAGATCAAAGACCCCGTTCATGGCTACGTTTACATCACCGAAGCAGAAAAACAGCTCATCGACTCCTATCCTGTTCAGAGGCTCCGACGCATAAGGCAGCTGGCTGGGTCAGAATTTGTGTATTCAGGAGCAAACCACACCCGCTTCGAACACTCCATCGGAGTAATGTATCTGGCTGGCGAATTAACAGAAAACCAGAACCTTTGTCAGCTTCTTTCAGAAAAAGAAATCCAGATCGTCAGAATGGCAGCCCTACTCCACGATGTTGGTCACGGACCATTCTCCCACGTTTTTGAGCATCTCCTTGTCAAGTTTCTGAAAAAAACTCATGAAGACATGACCCAGTGGATTATCCAAGAATCTGAGCTACATGACATTATTAACGGTCTAGGAATTGACCCAGACGCGGTAGCAAAACTTGCTGTTGGGGAACTGCGGAGTCCAGGAAAAGCGTTCTTGGATCAGATTATACAGAGTGCTGTGGATGTTGATAAACTTGATTTCGTTGTCAGGGACACATACCACACTGGAGCAGAATACGGTTACGTGGATGTTTTTAGGCTCATTCACATGCTGGATGTGCTTGGCGAAAACCTTGCTGTTGATGTGGGAGCCCTCTCAGCCCTTGAATCTTTTGTGCTGGCGCGCCTAGAATCCTTCAGAAGCATCTACTTCCACCGTGTCGGAAGAGCTGCCCAAATAATGCTCGCCACGGCAATGGAGGCAGCAAACGAGGAACTCGGTTTAGTAGAGTATGATTCTCCCGACGATTACTTAGCCTTGAACGATTACACAGTTTGGACCAAACTAAAGGAATGCAAAAAGTCTACGGCTATAATGGAGAATTTGGAGAGACGGAAGCTCCTCAAGTGCGCCTATGACAAGGCCTTCTATGCACGGGAGAAGATGGTGCCTAGCATCTTTAGCGTTGACGAGATCAGGGATCAGATGAGAAACAAGATTGCGTCAGAGGCAGGAGTAGAGGCTGAAGCGATTGTGATTGATGTACCGACTGTTCCTTCGGTGCCGTATCATCATTCTGATTTGCTTGAGCCAATGGAGATTCCTGTTTTCCAGAAGACTCGAAGCGGAGAAAAGATTCCGTTGCGGCTAAGCGACATTTCCACTGTTTTTGACGTTCTGAAGGGCTTCATCAACATTATCAGAGTCTACACAGACGAAAAATATGTGGACAAAGTCAGTGTTGCAGCAGCAAACGTCATTGGCGGAACCCCATCTTCGGCAAAGATATCTTTCTGATGGGAAAAGTTAAAACGTAAGTATGTTTTATGTGGTTGATGCCTTGTCTTTTTAGGCTCCGGTAGTATAGTCTGGCTAAGTATTCCGGCCTTTCGAGCCGGAGACCCGGGTTCGAATCCCGGCCGGAGCACCACTTCACTTTTTGGCGTCGATTTTACAAGTCCTAGTCGTGAATGTTCAAAATTCTAGTTTGAAAGTCAGAGATATGAATCCTGAATAAGTAAGTTTTAAATAGATTATCC
>PIXS01000261.1 GCA_003096255.1 Candidatus Bathyarchaeum sp.
AAGAAGGCGATTATCGAAAACAAGCAGAATGCGGTAATCACAGAAGTTAAAGCCGCCTCGCCATCAAGAGGAACAATAACGAAAAGCTTTGACCCAAAAGAAGTTGCAGCATCCATGAAAAGAGGAGGAGCAACAGGAATATCGGTTCTGACAGAACCCAAACATTTCAATGGCTCTCTCAGTTACCTAGCACAGGTCAGGGAGACTGTTGAGCTTCCAGTTCTCATGAAAGACATAATCATAGACACAGTTCAGCTTGAGGCAGCTTCAATAATTGGAGCCAACGTTGTCCTTCTGATAGAAGCCCTCTTCGAACGAGGATACAGCAAACACAGTCTTGAAGAAATGATAGCAGAAGCCCATGAAAGAGACCTTGAGGTGTTACTGGAAACCCACAACGAAGACGAGTTCCGTTCTGCCATAGAAACTGATTCTGACCTTGTTGGAATCAACAATCGCGACCTAAGAACGCTCAAAGTTGACATAGGCGTAACTGAGAGAATCCTAGAAAAGGTCGATAGCCAAGGTAAGGTTGTTGTTAGCGAAAGCGGAATGATGGCGCCTGAAGACATTCGTTTTCTTCAGGGATGTGGCGCTCAAGCTTTTTTAATCGGGTCAGCAATCATGATGGCTGGCAACATCGAAAAAAAGGTTAAGGAGTTTGTTACTGCACAATGAGAAGGGTCAGAGTGAAGATTTGCGGAATAACCCGAGAAGAGGACTTGGACGCTGCTGTGGCTGCAGGAGCGGACGCTGTCGGATTCCTTGTTGGAGTTACCTCATCGCCAAGAAATCTGACCCTAGAAAGGGCCAAAATGCTGCTGAAGAAGGTGCCAGTCTTTGTTGACAGTGTGGTGGTTACGGCACCTGAGAGCATCAAGGGGCTCGTCGAAGTCTGTGAAGAACTGAAACCGTCAGCCATCCAACTTCATGGAAAAAAGGATTTTGGAGCTTCAAAAGTTCGCGAGAGATTAAGGGACACATATCTGATAAAGACAGTTTACGTGACAAAAGATGCCTTGAAGGAAACAGCTGTAGAGGAACTGAAAGCCTTTGATGCTGTGCTTTTGGATTCCTTCATTAAAGGGCAATACGGCGGAACAGGTAGGGTTCATGACTGGAATCTAAGCAAGCAAATCAAGGAAGCTGTTGCGCCCCTTCCACTCATCCTTGCGGGAGGTTTGAAGCCTGAAAACGTCAAGGAAGCAGTGCAGACGGTTCAGCCTTATGCTGTGGATGTTGCTAGCGGCGTTGAACTTCGACCCGGAGTCAAGGATCATGAGAAAGTTCAGGCGTTTGTTGAAAATGCAAAGGAAATCAAGTTACAGGACAAATGAGCAGGTGAATTAGATTGAAGAAGAAAGGAAAATTTGGAGATTACGGCGGACAGTACGTGAATGAAGTGTTGATGCCGATTCTCATCGAGCTGGAAGCAGCCTTCGAGAAAAATTATCCAACACCGGAATTTCAAGCCAAATTCAACGGATTGCTGAGGGATTACGCTGGAAGACCAACTTCCCTCTATTACGCAAAGAATTTCAGCGAACTTGTTGGCTGCAAAGTCTACCTCAAAAGAGAAGACCTAGTGTGTGGAGGCTCACATAAACTCAACAACACCTTAGGTCAGGCCCTGTTAACCAAGGAAATGGGTAAAACACGGTTAATCACCGAAACTGCGGCAGGACAGCACGGGCTTGCAACAGCCATGGCAGGCAACGTGTGCGAACTAGAGACAGAAGTCTTCATGGGCGTGAAGGATATCAAACGGCAGGCAAGTAACGTAAAACGAATAAAATTGCTGGGAGCCAAAGTAACGCCTGTCGACATTGGCATGGGAGTCCTGAAAGATGCTGTTTCTGATACGCTAAGAAAATGGACTGCCTGCTCAACGACCACTCACTATCTTATGGGCTCAACTGTTGGTCCCCATCCGTTTCCTGAGATTGTGGCAACGTTCCAGAGTGTAATCGGTAAAGAAATCAAAAAACAGATACTTGAAAAGGAGGGCAGACTGCCAGACACGATAGTTGCTTGTGGTAGTGGAGGAAGCAATGCGCTGGGAGCCTTCAGACCTTTCATCAAAGAAAAGGATGTCAGGCTAATCTTTGTTGAGGGCGGAGGTGAGAGCCTAGAATCAGACAACAATGCTGCTGCCTTCGAGATAGGAAAACCAGGAATACTTCACGGCGCATTAATGCAAGTGCTGCAGGATGAGAATGGCCAGATTAAGCCGTCAAGAACAAGAGCAGCTGGGCTTAATTATCCTGGAAGAGGACCTGAAATCTCGTTCCTAGGCAATAGTGGTAGGATGCAAACGGGGTACGCCTTTGATAGCCAAGTGTTTGAGGCAGTTAAGGTTATGAGCAAAACTGAGGGCTTGATACCTGCTCTGGAAACAGCCCATGCTATCGCCTATATGGTGAATCACAAGGAAGTTTTTGACAGGGATGAGCTTGTGGTTTTGAACTTTTCTGGAAGAGGCGACAAGGATTTAGAAACCATAATGAGGTATTTCCATGAATCTTGAAGACAAATTCAAAGAACTGAAAAACAAGGGAGAGGGGGCTCACATGCCCCACGTCTACTTCGGAGACCCCAACGAAGAGTTTTCCCTCAAACTGATTCAAACATTGGCTGAAAACGGCGCAGACATTCTCGAGTTCGGGATTCCATTCTCTGATCCAACAGCAGATGGAGCAACCTTTCAGGCAGTATGCGAGAGTGCACTAGAAAATGGCATAACACCCAGCAAGTGCATTCAGGGAATAAAGGAGCTGCGGGACAGGGGCGTAGAGAATCCGATTGTGGTAACGACATACTATAACATTCCTTACGTCGCTGGTGTAGGAAATTTCATGAACAGGATAAAGGAAGCAGGCGCCCAAGCCGTAATCATTCCGAACGTTCCAGTTGAAGAGGCAGATGTCCTGTTGGCTGAAGGAAAACGAAACAACATTCACACAATATTTCAGATAGCCCCAACAACAACCGAAGACAGGCTCAAGAAAATAACGGACATTGCATCAGGCTTCCTTTACGTCATAAACGTTGAAGGCGTCACAGGAGCACGAGAAAGCCTAGCTGACTCCACCCTGAAGCTGGTACAAAGAGTTAGACGCCACACTGACATGCCTCTGATGGCAGGCTTCGGCATCTCAAACAAGCAACAAGCTTCAAACGTTGTTGCAGCAGGGGCTGACGGCGCAATAGCTGGAAGCTGTTACGCCAAGGTTTATGAGAAGAACCTAGAAAAGCCTGAGGAAACATTGCCCCAGATTGCTGATTTGGTTGGTCAAATTAAGCAGGGATGTATCGAAGGTTATAGACGAAGATAAAGAACAAGTACAATTTAATTAGCAAATATCTACGATTGGTTGTAGGGTGATTAGATGCAAATCAACGAATTCCAAAACATGATGAAGCAACTATACCTTCACAGAGACTCTAAAAGAGGAACAGACGGAACATTAGACTGGCTCATGGATGAAGTTGAGGAGCTAAGAGAAGCCCTAAAAGAAGACGACACCAAAGCCATAGAAAACGAGTTCGCTGACGTTTTAGCGTGGTTAGCCTCTCTAGCAAACATCGTCAACATAGACTTGGAGAAAGCCGCACTCTCAAAATATCCCAACAAGTGCCCTAAGTGTGGACTATCGCCCTGCAACTGCCCTTTTTAGATGCGTTCCCACCCACCAGTTTTTGCTGTCCCACACCAGTCAATTGCCAAAGATAAGGTCGCCTGCCCTTGTGGCTTAGAATGCTTTCTGCCTCAAGCAAATGAAGATGATACAGAACGGTTTTGTAGCTAAGCTCTGTTTCTCTGGAAATCGTTTTGGCGTTACAAACATTCTTTTCAAGAACAGAGAGTATTTTTGTTCTAGCCGACAGTCCTGGGTGAATGTTCCTTTTCAAGTTCAGGAAAGCGTTGGGATTGTATGTTATCTTGAGCATGCGCCCTCAACCTATGTTCATTGTTGAGACAGAAAAGCTTTCTAAGCTAATCCGAGAAGGCTGTGAGACATATCTGCCGAGGCTTCTTGCCCTCAAACAAGATTATAATCTCGTCTGCCACCATCGAAAGCCGCTGGGCATAATACTCCGAGAGCCCATACTTCTTAACAAGCCTCTGTGCCTCAGGCAAATACTTCTCGATGCCCCCACGATAGACTGTAAGAGTCAATTCGCCTTTGCATGCTGGGCACTTGCCAAGGAGGGGCAGTCGACGAAATTTTTTGTTGCAGGCTTTGCAACGAAATTTTTGAGTGGTGAAAGCTCTGAGGTTGCCAGCTATGTCTCGGACGAAATGGGTGGTCAAAACCTTCTTGGCCACTACGTCAGCGTCGACGGCTTCAATCTTCTCTGCCAGAACAAGTTGGCTGTGGAGCTTGTCTGTCATCTTTCCCAATTTCTTGTATACACTCTCAGGGTTGCCCATGTTAACGTCTGAAACTGGAACAGTGTACTTGAAGCCCTCAAACTGAGCCGCAGTATTCAAACGATGCTCAACAATATCTATCGAATCAATTAACTGTCTAGTTTCCGCCTTTTCCCAAGTTTTTTCATAAAACAGACGAGGATACTGCCCTGCAACATCCACTTCATGGGCCTGCCGCTGCACTTCCATCGGATTCACCACAGGAATAAGCAGGATAGGAGCATCCATTATTCCTCCAATATGTGATGGCAGAAAGACTTTAGAGAAGTTCAGTATGGTATCCAGAGCCAGCATCAAGGCATCTTCGTCGCCATCACAGTCTCTGCGTTTCGCTGAATGCCATAGGTGGTGAGCGTAACAGACATTCAGGGGAGTGAAACCGATGATTCTTCCAACTATACCAACGGACGTGTGGGGCGCCAAACCTATGATGAGGCGACCAACAAGGTCAGAAGCTTTTTTGATGTTATAGTAGGGGGGAAGCTCGTATACTTTCTCTAGGAGCTCGTCAAGAAAATTGGCGACCCGAACAAAATAGTCTGCGCATTTCCTGGGAACAACTACATCCTGAAGCTTAAGTTCACAAATCTGTTCAGGTTCTGTTAAGGGGGTTCCGTCCTGATCATGGAGGTACCCATTCTTTTTGAGCTGCTCAACAGAGACACCGACCTCTTTAGGAGTGAAATGGCTTAGGGGAGCGTTTGTGACGTCGAACCGTATTGTCCCATCCTTGAAAACAGATAAACCATGCCTAGCTCGCAAAATCCCCTTTTCGAGAATTTCAGGCGTCTTCGTTTCGTTTGTCATGCCCTTCACGCCCTTAACCATATTCAGCTTAGGAAGACCCAGTTTCCTGCAAGCTGAAAGCATCAAAGCCCTGATGTTGATTTGTTGTCTGGCGTAACTTCTGGTTGAAACCTTGCATACAGGACAATCATCAGCCTTGAAACTTCTTCCGCATTGGGGACAAATCTTCTCATATGCAGTGTCTTGCCCACATTTTGGACATTTGACCAAGAAAGTTGTTTCATTGCATACTGGACAGCGGCGCACAGCAAGGTCAACCTCGATTGAAGCTTTAGTTGCGGCTTCGGAAAGGTTACGTCTGGAACCGCCAGCAAGCCCAACAGGAAAGAGAGCGTGAACAAGGGGCTTCATTTCTCTATGCTTAGCCTTTTCTGGACGACCCATTCTGGCGCCAACAAAACTGGGAGCCTTTTCCCTGATTCTGATGCCTGTGAAATTCTGTATAGCCTCAAAAACGCTTTCCGAAGAGTCTACCTGACGGTCAGGGACGTTTAGTCCGAGGCAAAAAGCAATGATGTGGGCTTCGTCATCAATTATTTTTAGTTTGTTTGCGACGACTTCATGGGGAATGCAGAGCTTCTCGAGAATACCCTTTACGGTTTTGTCTTTGATGCCAAAAATCTCTTGAACAATTGCATCCTCCTTTTTCGTTTCAGAAAAAAGCAACCAAGTTCTTAAGCTCCCAAACTCTTCAACGTTGATGTTTTCCCAGAAAAAGGTGAAGATGGGATGAAGAGGAACCCCCAAAACCGAGGAGACGGCAATGGCTTCCTTAGCATTCGGTTTATTCTTGTAAGGATCAGCCAACCAGCCTTCAAAAACTGAAACAGAAACGCCTACCGTCTCGGCAACTTTCTTCATATCGCCGCCAAGTTTTTTGTCAAGAGCCTCCTCAAGTTCTTCTTGCCACCACTCTTCATTGTAGCCAGACGGACGAAGAGGCTTGTTTGTGTACAGAAAGTCGCCGAATCCGATGAGGATATCCCCGAGAAACAGAATCTTGTCAATCAGTTTCTCTAAGGGCTTAAAGTTCTTGAGAGTAACACGGACAACAGAGCCGTTTTTTAATCTTACAACAGGAGGCTCAATACTATCCACAGGAACCACAA